>JAFGFZ010000425.1 GCA_016930815.1 Pirellulales bacterium
CTTGCGGGATCGGGCATGTTTGCGGGCGCCGCTGAATTTGGGCGATCCAAGCTGATTAGTCCCGGTTGCCGCAAGAGCAAAGTGAAAGTCGCTCGGCTCTGGCTTGGGAAGCCGCACTCCCTCTGGCCTGATCCGAATATTGATCTGGACGCCGAAATCCGCTCCTACCAGGCGACGTTTGAAACTCTTAAGGATGAATTGGCCGACGTCGAGTTTGTGGCTGACCGGGTAATCTCGACACCGGACCAGGTTCAGGCGATCAAGGACACACTCCAGGTAGCCGATGGCATCCTGGTGATTCACGTGACGATGGGCGTATGGCCGGTCTTTAAGGAAATTCTCAGCATGGCTCGGCCGACCATCGTCTTCGCTGCCCCGTACTCCGGGCACGAATGGGCCAGCCTAGGTGCTTTACAAAAGGAGCCTCAAGGCGCTCTCATGGAATGCATGCTTACCAGCGACCGCACGCAGTTGGCGGCTGCGATCCGGCCTTTCCGTGCGTTGCATCACCTGCGGGAGGCGAAGATCCTCGATGTCACGACCCGCTTGCCCGAACAGTATGCGGCCGCTGTCCGCGATAAGTTCGGTACCGAGATTAAGCAACTCTCGCTCCAGCGTGTCGTCGATGCCTACAACGCCATCGATGACGAACAGGCCAAGGCCGAAGCCGAACGCTGGATCCGCGAAGCGATCCAGGTCGTTGAGCCTACTGAGGAAGATGTATTCAAATCGTCCAAACTGGCCCTGGCCCTCGAAAAACTCTTGGATGAAGAAACTGCCACGGTTATGACCGTCGATTGCTACGGTTCGATGTGGGACAAGACGATCAAACTGCCTGCCTATCCGTGCCTCGGTTTCTCACGCCTGAACAGCATGGGATTGGGCGGTATCTGCGAGTCGGACTTGCGGTCGGCGATGACGCATATCATTTTCCAGGGCCTGTCGGGAAGGCCCGGCTTTATCAGTGACCCGACCATCGACGAGTCGTCGGACAGCATTATTCTGGCCCATTGCATGGGCACGCGGCAGATGATGGGGCCGGACGAGCCGGCGGCACCCTATAAACTGCGGACCATTCACGAACGACAGGAAGGCTGCGTCCCGCATGTGATCATGCCCGTCGGCCTGAAAGCCACGCAGGCAATCCTCGACGGAACCGATCTCTTGCTCTACTTCACGGGCGATGTGGTCGATGCCCCCGACGTGAATCGCGGCTGCCGGACGAAGATCACCGTGAGAATTGACGGCGACGCAGAGAAATTGTGGAAGAACTGGTCGTGCGGCCTGCACCGCGTGACATGCTACGGTGACCTGACCAAGGACCTGCAGCGGTTCTGCCGGTTCGCGAACATCAAACTGGTCAATGAAGCCGTCTAAGAACGTGTTTTGAATTTCAAAACAAGTTCTAAGCGGAAACGTGGCCAGTTCGCCAGAACGCCAATCAAACGAATTTTGTCACGCCAGGCAACGGTGTGGGATACGTACCGTCCGCATTTGGTTGAACGGGCGGCTCAGCATCCCATGAGTAGAAAGGCAGGGAAAAGTCGAGTGTCGAGGTCATCACTTGATCCCATGTGATCTCCTCGCCTGTGTAAGAAACCATCTGGGCCAGGATCGCCAGGATGGAGCTGAGAATCATGGTATTGCCGTTATCGATCGGCTGACCCTGGCGCAGTGATTGAAACAACTCTTTCTGCTCGACATTGTACATTCCTTCTTGTGGTTTCGAGGCCCGCCACGGATTCTCGCCTTCGATACGGCAACGGTTCGGCATAAAGGCCTTGCCCTTGGTGCCGAAAATGATGTCGGACGTCTCGTTGAACTTGCATCCCGGAATGTCGCGGCAGTATCCGTACATCCGCACGCCATTGGCATACTCGAACACAACACTGAAATGATCAAACTGATCGCCATACTTGGGTTCCACGCAGACCTGGCGACCTCCAAGGCCCCATGCCTTAAGGGGGGGAACATCGCCGAGCGCCCAGGAACCTTTATCGATACTGTGGATTAATTGCTGGCCCGTCTGATCGCCTGATAACCAGTTGAAATGGTACCAGTTCTGTAGCTGGTATTCCAATTCACTCCAAGCCGGCTGCCGTTCTTTCGCGTTGTATGGACCGCCAACGTAGTTTTCTTGGATGGAAATGATATCACCAATCGCGCCATCGCGAACCCGCTGGATTGTCTCGCGCACCGCGTGGTCGTAGCGCCAGCACAGGCCGGAAACCACGGCCAATCCCTTCTGTTGAGCCTCTTTGCAACTTTGGGTGGCCGACTTGATCCCTGGTATGTCGAGCGCATGCGGTTTCTCGCAAAAAACGTGCTTGCCTGCCGCGATCGCTGCTTGGAGGTGCATGGGATGAAAGTGCGATGCCGCCGCGAGGAGCACGACATCCACGTCGGTTTCCATCACATGCTTGTACGCGTCAAAACCATGGAACAGGTGATCGTCGTCGACCTGGACTTGATTGGGATGGATCTTTTTCAGCCGATCGCGAGCTGGAACGAGACGGTCTTCAAACAGATCGGCCATCGCGACCAGCCTGACATCGTCTCCCGCATTCATGGCATTCGCGGCCGCGCCGCAACCACGCCCTCCACAGCCGACCAATCCGACTCGGAAACCATCCGTGCCACCCGCATGTGCTGAACGCGCAAGTGTCAAGGGCATGGTTAATGCGGCGCCGGCCGCCATCGAGGTTTTGAGAAAACTACGTCGCGTTGTCATGGGAAAGTACTCCAAATATGGGTCATTGGAAATGTGGTCAAATGAATCTGGGAAAGACACACCATTATGGTCCGGAGTATGGAGTGCAAGGGAGCCTTCTCGTATCCCATAGGCCTCCCAATCCGTTGCAGTTCTGGCTGCACTGCCTACGCATGCGGTCGGCGTACCGAATAGAAGCAGGCTATCCCTATTACAATGGTTCCCACAACGAAGCAGGAAATCCTGTATTCGTCCCCCATTTGACCCTCCAAATGGACATTGGATACTCCGGGCTGCTGCTGGAAAAGCCGGATCGTGTCGGCTCGCCAGAAATAGTCCGAGATCGGTGGTAGGGCGATCAGAAAGGCTCCGATAATGATCAGCGTGATGGCAAAGGCTGGTTTCATAGTACAATTCCTTATTCGTGTCCAATCGACTCAGAACTGTAGTGTTCGATTCGTACTCTCCCGTATAATATGCTGGTCGTCATTAAGTCGTAAATACGCCATGGGCAAAAGAAATAACGCAATTTGACACGGTGGATAATCATATGGCGAATGAAGAAGAAGTCTTGATATCAAATCCAACACTTAAAAAGACACTGCTTTCGATCGGTGGCAAACGGATCGTGACGACCACGCAAGATATGGACGACACGATTGAAAAGTCCGGTTCTTTACTTAACCGCAAAGTCAAGTACATCGATTGTGAATTTCCATCCGTGAAGATGATGGAGGTCCATTTAAAAAACACGGATAATCTATCTGTTGGTCTTGGTTATGTACTCGTCAATGACGATTGGCTACTTCATCGGGTATTGGTTTCGAAATATAGAATTTACGATTTTGTCCAGCAGGGCAGTGCCTACTATATGGTTGTCTTGGACAAGATCAATTCGCTGCGGTCGCTGATCTCGCTGCACGATACATTATGTGAGATCGTTCAAGAGCCGGAAGAATTTGAATGAAACGAGGGCCGATTCTTTCTTGCTGTTATTGAGAACGCAATGTTTCAATTTCAAAACACGTTCTTAGTCGCGGCTACCCGATAAACGCATGATGTAATACAGCAGAACCATAATGGCTTGAAGCGTTCCGGCGACATATGTCCAGGCGGCGGCGTCGAGAACCTTCTTCACGTAGACCAACTGGTCCGTGCTGACAATGCCCAGTTCGACCAACTGGGCTTTGGCTCGGCTACTTGCGTTGAACTCGACTGGCAGATTGATCACTTGGAACAGCACGAAGCAGGAAAAGAGCAGGATCCCGACCAAAACGAGGAATTTCAGCGGGGTGAAGAGCATCCCGATGAGGATCAGAATCAAACTGGCATTGCTGCCGAAACCGGCCACGGGCACGGCGAGGTTGCGGATCACCAGCGGCGCGTAGTTCTTCGCGTCTTGCAGGGCATGGCCCGCCTCGTGCGCGGCGATTCCCACCGCCGCCAGGGACCGCTGCTGATAAATGTCCTGGCTTAGCCGAAGGATCTTGTGGCGGGGATCGTAGTGGTCGGTCAGTTGGCCGGGAACCCGCTCGATTTCGACGTTCCGGAGCCCGGCTGAGTCGAGGATATGCCGGGCGGCCGCCGCGCCGCTCAAAGGAGCTGGCATCCGATGGGCCACAGCGAACGTGGACTTCACCCGCATCTGGGCCCAAAGTCCCAGAAGCAAGGCTGGCGCAATATACAGGAAGTACATGGGGTCGAAGAACATCATTTTCTCCTAGAAAACCTTGGTTCTAGAGGCTATTCGCCGAAGGTTCAAGGATTCTTGAATCCATCGTGGCGGAAACTGCCGCTTATGAATTCTACGTTCAAGGTCAATATAGCGGTTCGTGGTGGAAAAGGGAACCGGCACGAAGGCGAAATGTGTTCGATGCCGTAAGAGATCAACTTACCGGAAAGTCGCTTTTTGCCGTGAAAGGCAACGCCGTGAACGATTTTCTAGATGGATGTTTTTAAGGTCATGTTTCCTGCAGGCGTGTTTTGATGTTGTGTATTTGGAACTCTAAATCCATTTGGCCGAAGACCTTTTTCACCGTAGTCTGGGGTAGCGCCCTTGTCCTTACCCACATTTTGTCATGTTGTTTCTAATGGAACATCAGGGCCGTTTACGGCCCTTCTCCGCCGCGGGCGGTATTGGACCCGCCGTTTACGGCGGGTTATGCGGCTCTATTCGAAACAAACACCCCGCCCCCGAAAGGATTTGCGTGCAGGAAGTTCATGCTTGCCAAGAAACGCCAACGCAAATCCTTTTGGGGGAGGGGCAACGCCGTTGAGTATTTTTAAGCCTGACAGGTTCGTGTTTTCCGCAAATTTCGCACCTGAACACATGCCAGCCAAATCCATTCGATGTACCATTTCGCTCGTTCGACTGGTTGACTTCGTCAGACCATAACAAA
>JAFGFZ010000426.1 GCA_016930815.1 Pirellulales bacterium
CCGTCTCGTAACCCTGGGATAGGTAACGCAATATTCCATAAAACCCCAACGGGGTGGCCCTAAACGGACATTATTTTAGGGCCACCCTTTCAGGGTTTTCATTGGAATTGGAACAGGAACCCAGGGTTGCGCCAATGCTCGCAGAGATCGCATTGGCTTCACCCTGGGCTTGTATAAGGTCGCCCCCGTTGGGGCTGAGGCTTCGATGGATTTGTGTAAGACAACGAGAGCAAGCCATATTCACACCGTTCCCAGGTAATGGAGGAAATATGGCCTTCGGCCGAAATAGATGAAAAACTAACAGATTCCTAGGGCGATTCGGCCGAATCAAGGGGAACGGCCCCCATTTCCTGAGGTCGAGCTCCCCCAGGCTACGGTGAAAAAAGGCCTTCGGCCAATATTTGATCCCGGATCGCAAGGTCCAAGATAGAACGGCGGGCGGGCGAATCAATCATCCGGCGAAAACCTTGCGAAACCGGAGCAGGCTCCCCAGCAAGAGGACGGCCAGCAGGAACGTACACGGTTCAGGAATCGCCGTTTGAGAGATGCCGGCACTCGCCGAACCGGTCCCGAAACTGCCTTGCCATGCGAGAAAATCAGCGCCATCGACATCGCCGTCGCCGTCGGCGTCCCCCTGGGATCGTGTCGCTCCGGTCTGGGTTCCGAATCCGGTCTGCCAGGCGGTCAAGTCGGCGCTGTCCACCGCACCGTCATTATTGAAATCAGCAGGCAGGCCGATCAGCGCGAGGACTTCGAGTGTCACCGTGTTGGCGGTGTAATGAATGTCCCAAGTGATCGAGCTCGGCAGGTCCATCAATTCGAATTCGCCGCTGATCCCATCGGTGGCCGTCAGAATTTCGAAGAGATCGCCAATTTCCGGATCGAACAGACCACTCCCGGAATCGACTAGTGTGACATCCAGGGCTCCTCCAAGATATGCCGCGCCATCGATTTGGAGCTGGTCGAACTGCGTGCCGGCCAATGTGCCACCCAGGTCGATTGCCAGCGTGCCATTGGGCCGGTTCGAGAAATCACCTTGGATTGCCAACGTTCCGATCTTGTTACCGGCCTGATCACCGGGAGCGACCATCCCGCTTAGATTGCGGACCTGGCCGTTGATAGGTCCGGCGCCGACGAAGATGGAGCCATGACCGGATAAGGTACTGCCATCTTCGAGTTGGATGAACTGGGCATCGACCTTGGCATCTGATTCGATGATCAGATCCGCACCATTGCTGACGGTTACCCCGCTGAAGACGAGCAGAGTCGCGCCGCTTTGAACGCGAAGATCCATGGCCGCGCCACCCGATCCGGAAAGGTTCACTCGGAAGACCTGCGAATTGGCCTCCACGACGGCCTGTTGATTGCTGCCGCTCGTGGGGATTAGATTGACCACCCACAACGGCCCGGGCGTTCCAGGGGCGTTCCAATTCCCGGCGGCCTGCCAATTTCCCGTCGCCGCGGTTGTCGCCCACGCGTGCGTTTCGGTGACAGGATCGCTGATATAGAGGCTCGGCCCCACGCCCCCCTGGCCGATCGATGGATTCGCATCGATGACGATGTTCCGATCGACAAAGAGATGCGTGCCCAAGATACCATCCACCACGTTTCCCGGATCACTTGGATTCGTCACATCCAGAACAGCGACCGGGACATTCGTTAGAGAGAAACTGCCACCGACCGTGTCAATGTCCAATGTATCGATATAGAAGCCGGGGATCCCTTCGATGACACCTCCCGATCCTTCGACTTCCAGCATGAAATCGGGCGTATCGAGGATCGGATCGAAGCCAAGACGGACGGCTGTCTGTTCACAAATGACCGTCATGTCAGCACCTGTGTCGAATACAAATCCGATGTCTTGAAGTGATTCACCCATGTTGGTCAGATCGACATCCACGAATAGCGCACCGTTTTCTATGACCGATGGCGATTGGGGATTCTCGTGCAAGGGCTGGCCATACAAGATGTTGAGAGTATTGTAGACATAGATCGGCCCCTGGATGAATCCGATGCCGGGCTGTAATTGGATACTAGCGCGTCGCAGGATATCTGAATCGCCCAAACCCTGGCCGATCCCGCCGGAACCGAGATCCAATAGGCTGATGTTGGGAGTCCGCACGGTACGCCCTTGGTATTCAAAGATCTGGGGCGTGTCATTACGAATGGAGATCGCATGCTGTGCGGCCAACGGCAAGCCAATAATATTCGGGAGCTGCCATTCCGGTGGGGCGGCGAGAGTCGCGACACTCGTTTGCCCCCGCATGACGGACGTGTTCATCTCGAACGTGGATCCGGCCGACACGCGGTTCCCTAATCCCGCCACGTAGATCGAAAGCGGATCGTTGATCTCCAAATACATCAGCCCAGTGGCACCTCCCACTTGCTGAATCTCCGTTCCATCGAAACCAGCTCCAAGGATGTCGAACGCATCGTAGGCTTCCGATGTCACAATATGCGTGGCCGCTCCCGAGTCGAGCAGGCCGATTTCGAAATGAGGGGCCACGGTGCCGAGGAACGATCCTTCGGGAGAGTTACTGACCTCGGCCAGGAAGAACGTGGCACTCCCTGATTCCGAATTTTCGAACTGATCCGTCAGCCCGAAGCCGACGAATGGGATAAAGCCTCCAATCGGAGCATCGGCGACAGAGGAGCCAGCGATCCAGATGCTACCGACAGCAAACGCGGCAACCAACGGTATCCAACATCGCCGACACATGGGCACAATCCTCCCCTGGAAAACGTCCAGGAAATCTGATCACTATACGGTCAAGACGCCCGTGCATTGCGGGGAATTCGTTGCCTTGTTCCGAGATACGAATAAATCACAAGAAGGGCGTGCCCCTCAGAGAGCTATTCTTACCACCGGTGCATGGGGCACGCCGCGCAGATGCAGGTAATCCCGTGGACCACGGCAGCTAACAGCAGCGTGCCATCCCACCTACTATTTTCGCATGCGAACCGCTTTGAGTCTACTTTAAGAGAACGAGGTGCGTTGTCCCAGGCTGCAGCATCAAAGTCTTTGGTCAATCGGTTCTTTCGTAGTCAAAAACAATATCTGGCCCGCGTAATTTCAGACTACTGGCCTGCTACAAGCGTGTCAAGAAATTAGCGCGAAACGCTCGTAACCCCCCCTTTTGAGGTCGTGCAGTTTAGATTCACCCTCCCTTTGGGAGGGTCGCGAAGTGAGCCTAGGCGAACTCTCGCGGGGAGGGTTGACTTGGATGGTGGATGACCATCGTCGCTATGACCCTCCCCGAAGGCTCGTTCCTCGCCTTCGACCCTCCCGGAGGGAGGGTATAGTGAAGAAGTCGCTTGATAACCTCTGTTTCTAAACTGCACGACCTCTTTGAGTGGAGGACGATTCATGAGGCTGGGATTGTCTCGATTTTGTGAATCATTGTGGACCCTTAGACGCAATTCCCAATCACCCATCCTGGCAAGATTGGCATGGGCAGTCAAGAACGAGGAATCAGGGACCGGTGACGGCTTGTATGGCAGCACAGAGCCGGTCCATATTCTGGGCATTGATTCCGGCGACATTGATACGGCCGGAGCGGACAATGTAGATGGAATACTGGTTGCGGAGCATGTCGACTTGACTTGGAGTTAGGCTGGTGAGAGAAAACATACCCCGCTGACGGGCCAGGAATGCATAATTGCCCGGCACATGAAGTTTTTGGAGTTTTTCGGCCAGGAGCATCCGCGTCTTGTGAATTCTATCCCGCATCAAGGCGACTTCCTTCTCCCATCTCAGGCGAAGTTCCGGATCGCTCAGGACGGTCGTGACGATCGCACCACCATGCGCGGGTGGATTCGAATAATTGGCCCGAATACATTGTTTGACTTGACTGGCGACGGTTTCCGCAACGGACTGGTTGGCGGTCACCATCGTTAAAGCGCCTACCCGTTCGCAATAGAGGCCAAAATTCTTTGAAAATGAGCTGCAGATAATCAAGTCAACCCCGCATCCGGCCAGAAGGCGAATTGCCGCAACATCCGGCACGATGCCATCCGCGAAACCCTGGTAGGCCAAATCGATGATCGGTACGAGGTTTCGATCCCGGATACGGTCGACGACGGCCTGCCATTGGTCGGGTGACGGGTCGACTCCCGTCGGATTGTGGCAGCAGCCATGCAGAAGGATCGCGTCGCCGGCGGGTATCGCACCGATCGATTGGAGCAAGCCCTCGAAATCCAGTTCACCCGATGAGGCATTGAAATAGGAATATGATTTTGTTGGAACACCGGCCGCCGTGAAGATACTTGGGTGATTTGGCCAGGTTGGTTGACTCAGCCAGACGGTGACACCGGGCAGGTTCGCCTTCAGAAAATCGGCGGTGACACGGATCGCTCCCGTTCCGCCGAGTGTCTGTGCCGTCATGGCCCTATGGGTGGCCATCACATCATGATCTTCCCCAAAGAGGAGTTTTTGAACGCATGCGGCATACGTGGGCGACCCGGAGATTGGAAGATAGGTCTTCTCCTTGTTCACCAGGGCGAGCCGCTGTTCGGCTTCATGAACCACATCCAGGACCGGAGTCTTCCCGTCCGCGGCCTGATAAACTCCAATTGAGAGGTTGATTTTGTCTGGATTGGGATCGTTGCGAAACGCCTCGGAAAGGCCAAGAATCGCATCGGGGGGGGCCGCGGAGATCGTTTCAAACATCGATCGAAAACCTTTACGAACGGCGGCGTAGCCAATGAAACCTGAGGTAAACAATTTGCTCCCGTGTGCCGGGCTTACGATAGGCGCCTCGATCAATTGGCCGCGCGGTGGTCTAGAAGAAAGAAATCGGGATCCATCCAAGGGGATTGTTACCAATTTCCTGGACAGTGTTCAACCAATGAGTCATAGCATCCGCCATCGATTCATGGAACACCCCATGCTTTGGCGGGTATGAAATTCGGGGGACCCGACTTGTCGGTAACCTGGATGGGCGAATGCTCGATGATCCGGATGGATTCGCTCTCAATCGCGTCCTGGGTGATCTGTGGACACCCGATCATTATTTCTTTATTGAGGTTTTGTTTAATTCCTCTTGACGAAACAGACGAAAATTTGTTTCAATGCGCGCATGCTAAATAAGTGGCAAGTCAACTCAGTCCGTTTGCACAGTAACATGGAGCTCCCCGACGTCTCATTTTCATGGCGTCGTTCGTAATGGAATATGAATTGGAGGCCCCTTCCCAAAGCGCCCGGGGCGCCTCCCTAGCAAACAACAGGGCGCGGGTAGAAGAGGAGCCACTCAACATGGCAACGACTCGAAAAACCACGAAGCAGTCCTCCAACAAGCCGGCAACCAAGGTGGCGGCCAAGCGGTCCCCGAAAAAACGGACCCCCACGAAAACGGCTACCGCAGCGGGTACGGCGAAGCGGTCGTCTAAGAAGCGATCTACCAAACCGACTGCGACCAAGAGCTCGGCGAAGAAGCGGTCGCCAAAGAAACGGGCTTCCAAGAAAGCCACTCCGACTGGCGCCAAGAAGGCTACGAAGCGATCGCCCAAGAAACGTACGAGTCGAACGACCGCGAAGGCCGGCACCAAGAAACAGGGGGCCAAGCGGTCCCCGAAGAGGCGGACCCCGCGGAAGGGTGCGGCACAACGTTCGGTTCAGAAAACCACCTAACGCGGACGGTGGCCGCAACATCGTAGGCGGGTCTCTCCGAGATCCGCATTGCCACCTCGTATTAGCATCCTTCCAAGATGCACGCACCGTGTGTGCACCTTAGATGGTGAAAATCCAAGGCTTCCGAGCTGCAACGAAGTGGCTCGTACCCGCCAGGTGCGGAATATCATTGCATACGCGTAGCTTGCGCGCATGTGTGGGAGTCCTGTATCAGGGATTTCGATAGCAAAGAAGCCCGGCTTTTGAGAAAAGCCGGGCTTCTCGGACATATTATGGTTTGCGGCTACGCCTTGTTCGAGTTTGATTCCAGGTGATGCGGCGGTTTCTGACCGCCGCTTTCTGGTGTTTTGGTTGTCACCATGACTGCGTCATCGGGGGAAATCATCGATCCATCAGTACAAGCGACATTCCCAGAGCTCGGCGTATCGAAAACGACACTCCAAGCGCTTGCCCGTATCCAATATGAGAATCCGACCCCCGTTCAGGCTGGCATGATTCCGGACGCCCTCTTGGGCAAGGATATCATGGCCCAAGCTCGCACTGGGACGGGCAAAACGGCTGCTTTTGCGATCCCGATACTAGAACGGCTCGGAACCTGTCATCAAACCAGCGGTCTCAGGGCACTCATTTTGACTCCGACCCGGGAGTTGGCTGTCCAGGTCAACGATGAGATCCAGAAGTTGGCCTATGGTCATCGTGTGCGGTCGGTTCCCATCTACGGTGGGAAACCGATCCGGCTCCAAATCGAACGGCTCCGGCGCGGCGCGGATATCCTTGTCGGCACGCCGGGTCGTATTTTAGATCATCTTGGGCGGCGGACATTCGATTTGAATCATTTAATAACCGTTGTTCTCGACGAGGCGGATCGGATGCTCGATATCGGATTCCGGCCCGATATCGAGAAAATTCTCCGGCACTGTCCCAAGAATCGCCAAACTCTCCTGCTGAGTGCCACTGTCCCGCCGCCCGTTGAAGGGTTGGCAAGACGCTACATGAAAGATCCGCTGGTGATGGATTTTTCTCCACGAATCGCCAGCGAAACGATCGAACAGTATTATTTCACGGTTGATAAGGAGCGGAAATTTGAGCTTCTGTTGCGGCTATTAGAACGGGAGCAACCGCGGCAGGCGATCGTCTTCTGCCGAACTCGACGGGGGACGGATCGGATTTATCGCCGGCTAGCCAAACGGATGCCTGGGGTGGATGGGATCCATGGCGATATGCAACAGCGAGTCCGGGATCGCGTGATGAAACGGTTTCGTGCGGGCGATGTTCGCATTCTGATTGCCACCGATGTGGTTGGTCGTGGGATCGATGTGTCTGGTATCTCGCACATTATCAATTACGATATCCCGGAATCGTGCGATGATTACATCCACCGCGTCGGTCGTACGGGTAGGATGGGTCGCGAGGGCGTCGCCTATACGTTTGTTGCACCGGAAGAAGGCAACGAACTAACGCGGATTGAAATGCGGGTCGATCGTCTTCTTGTACGGGCTGAAATGGAGAATTTTGAGTCGTTCATCCGTTCAGCACCCTCTGGAGGCGATCCATCCAATTTGGGTATTGGTGTCATCGAGCAGTTTGGTTACGAGCATGGGAGCCGATCGAGCGTGCCCTCCCGCCGGCTATCCAAAGCACCTCCCAGACCTGCCCCCCCCCCCCCCCCCCCCC
>JAFGFZ010000058.1 GCA_016930815.1 Pirellulales bacterium
AAAGGCCGAAAGCAGTAATGGTAATTATCATGACGATGGATGCGGGCTCGGGGATTATTGCACTCGCTGTACTATTGACGTGCCCAAACTCTCCCTGCCATCTCAGAAGATCTTTTTTATCGGTGCATCCATCGCCGTTAGCATCGCCTCCGTCATCAACACCAAAGCTATTTTGCCAGATGACAAAATCGCTGCCATCAACATCGCCATCGTTATCAAAGTCAGCAGCTAATGGAGGCGGGGGCTCGCTGGCCTGAACGACTACAACGCGGAAAGTGGATGTGTGATTTCCTTGATCATCAGTTGCAATCGCAACAAGGGCGTGGATACCTTGCTGTTCTGGGATAAAATCAATTTCCCAATCAGGACCTTCGGTGTCTATTCCGATGAGTGAATCACCATTGAAAAACTGCATTTCGACAATGGAGTTTATATCATCGAACTCGTGCGGATCAATCGATGCGGTAATCGTATTTCCAACCTTAAATTCTGGCGCTGGATCATCACAGAACAAACCAGGTGATGTGAATTCCAGTGGTCCGGCCAAGAACTGATCTGGCGCATCGGGATTTGGACGAGTCGGATCGATGCAGGCAAATGCGCGATACACATTCGCCACAGCAGCATTCGGAACCCACGAAGCGTCGGCCGGATCGCCCACATATTCCGCATAGGGCCAGATCCCAGGAAAGGCACTGGCGGTTAGCGATGGAGATAATTTAGGAGTCTCAACTAGCCATCCAGATTCAATATCGCAGTCCAGAAGCTGAACTGGATCTCCCGGCTCTGTTGACGGGACGATCTCTTCAGGATAGCGGTATCGCATCACTTCTGCGAGCCAGTAAAACGCCATTTCGTCCGATTGACCACCATTACGCAAGTCCCAATTATCAGCATGTCCGTGCCCCCAATGAAGCATGTATGCTACTTTTGCGCCTTGACTCCGGTAATTTTCAACTCCCTCTTGAACTGGTATAGGAGGAATTATACCGTCCCTAGAACCAGCCATAAATATTGCTGGAGTATTCTTTGTTTCTTCTGACATCTCATATATTGGCGCATTCCCACGAATGGTTGCATAACTAATCACACGCTCAGGTATATGACCTGATATGATCACGCAGTTCATTCCACCTTGAGAATAACCCATCAATCCTAATGGTACATTTGCAAGATGCGGCTGACCTGAGACATTTGCTGCAGCTTCAAGCATGGCTTCAAGTAATATTTCAGGCTCCTCTGTTGTATAATCTCCCCAATAGCAGTTGGAACCCCCGGATGGTCTAAGAGCGCTACTATCGACACCTAATACACCAAATCCAAGTACTTTAGCAGCATTGGTCCACTTTGGCATATCGACAATTCCTCGCCAGTCTTGACATTTACCGGGAAGCCAAAATTGTAGACCCCGGACATTGGACGCATCATCGGGAAGCCAGAGTGAAAAAGGTATCGTTTTCTCTTCGCCATATACAGATGCCGAAACATCAAAATTGAATACTTCCGCTTCAACATTCCTGTTCACTATTTCAGCTAGAAAAAGAGCAAGAATAATTATTAATAGCCGAAATAACTTTCGTCTTAACATAGTAATCTTGGAAATCATTGCGATTCACCTTCCATTAATAGCGGTCTTTGTTATTAAATATCCAAACCAACCAGAAATACCCAAAGCGATAAGGAGCGTGCTTGAGGGCTCAGGCACAGTCACTGCTAGTGATTCATGAGTGGTATGATGTCCGAAGCTTCGCTGCCATACAAGGAAATCATTGCCGTCCACATCTCCATCGCCATCATTATCACCTGTTTGCCACGTTTTGCCGCTGACAACGCCATAATTTCCATGCCAAATCTGGAAATCATCTTCATTCACGTCATTATCTGTATTGGAATCGCCCGGCAACGTACCACGGATCACCAGGCGATTTGGCTCATACAGTACAGCCAAAGATAAGTCAGGCATGGTCTCAACCCCATCAACGGTTGCGAAAGTTTTACTCACGCCACCGAGAGCAGTCAGTATCTCAATTTCATCGCCCAGGAGAGGGGTGTATAAAGGATCGAGGACGATTTCTAGATGCCCATCTAGTTTGGCACTTCCTTCGATCACTAAGGCATCGTGCTCACTGCCAGGCTGAGTGCCGGCTATCTCAATCTCAATCATCCCAGCAGCATACTGAGTGTAGTTGCTGGAAATGTCGAGAATCGCGGTCGATGTTCCAGGCGGAACCGATCCATAGTTACTTAATGAACCGATGATCTTGCCAGAGCCGGTTAGTAAGCCACCGCTATTGACGCATGTAGATGCTGCCTCAAGGACTCCAGTTTCCGCGATGGAGAGAATTCCAAAGTCATACGCAGTCGTTGCACGCAGCTTTCCACTAACCATCAAGGAACCATTCACATTTATCCGTACGATATCACCTGAAAGGTTCCCAATATCGGCTATTGATAAAGTACCGCTATCGATCGTAAGTGAATTCACCGTGTGATCCATGTCTACACTGACTGTGTCGCTTTTTACGATTGCATTCCCAAGTTGTCTTTCCGGATACACCAAGAGCGTGTGTCCGTCTTCAGTCAGCCAGCGTGAATTATTTGAAATTGGATCGATGTCGCCCCATCTACCATCACCGTTCTCATCCCAAACCGAGGTGCCCATGATTGCTGCCTTCACCTGGTTTATAAAACCACCCCACCCCGGAAGATTCGCGTTATTGTGACCCAAGATGGTAACAATCAGATTCCAATCTGGATACACTAACATGAAATTGTTTTCATATCCCGAGGCGGCGTACCAATTGGATCCGATCCACCATCCATATCCATACTCGCCCGGCCCATCAACTGGAGAAAGAGGGTGTCTTGGCACTGAGACGGGCACTTGAACGCGTGTCGCCTCTGCAATCCACTCAGGGCTGAGGACTTCATGGCCATCCCAGATCCCCTGGTTCAAGTGGAGGTGACCAAGTCGAGCTAAATCCTCCGCACAAATGATGACCCCCCGGTGGAGATCACCTCCACCTCCATCGACTAGCAGGCGATCGGATGTCTCGTAGTGGCCCCAGTCCCATGATCCGGCCTCTAAACCGATCGTATCGCCAATTCTTCTCTGGAAAAAGTCTTGAATAGGCTCTCCAATGACTCGCGTAAGGACGTTCATCATCTGCGTCAGAGGCGTATTCGCATAAGCATATTGCGATCCTGGTGGATTAAACAAAGGAGAACCAGGTGTAAAAGGATCCTCCGGACCTTCGGGACGGCTGGACGAAGGAGGATAGATTTCATCCTGAGCGACGTAGCCACTTGTGTGAGTCACACAGTGACGCGGCGTCACTTCTGGATATTCAGCAGCCATGCTTGGAACGTATTCACTAACGAGCGTGTCGAGCGTAACAAGTCCATCATCGATCACTGCTGGAAAAACCATTTGTTGAGCGTATAATGCCTGACTAATAAATGGAAATAGAAAAGTTATTGTGACGAGAGAATGGAGATTCCTGTGCATGAGATCAACCTCCGTTAAATTGTAAAAGATTTACATCATATGAGCCACCATACTACTCCCTCTTCATTCGGCAGTGGATAAGAGCGAGGGCGGTAATGGTGAGAAGCAACGTAACACCTCCAGGCTCAGGGATGGCTATCACACCGGTCAACAGCACTCGGTGGTTGGCTTGGTCATCGTAGAGCGAGGGGCCGTCTTCGACGAAGGACCAACGCCCCACGTTACTGGTGTCAATGGTCCAATTGCCCAACGATCCGTCAGCCAAGCTGTTGTAGGTGAATAGTACCAGGTCTTCGGCCAGGCTCGCTGCACCTTCGTCCACAAGCCGCAGTGTCCAGCCCTCGGATGAGAGCCGTAATTGACCCGTGACGGCCGTTAGGTCAGCGACGGAATGTCCCAGCCCCCATTCATAGGTCGCATCTTTTTCCATGGTCAGGTCACCAAGGATAGTGAACAAGCCAGGGCCGTCATCAGGACAGAGAGTGCCCCGCACGTGAAGATCGCTATCGACTGTGCTACCGTTGCCAGCAATCAGATCGCTGACTGCAATAGGTCCACCACTGGCCTCTAGTGAGACGCCCTCAGCCATTCTGAGACTTCCGAACCGAGCTGTTCCAAGGACATCCATCTGCAGCACCGAATCAGCCATCACATCCAGATCGACGTTCGGCATGTCGAGAGGTCCTGGAGCAAAGTTGACCAGCTCATGGAGCACATTGGCCAGCAACGTGCGGTAGTCGTCGGTAATGAAGCTGTCGAAATCGTAGGCCCCCGAACCATAATTCCAATCCGCCACGAGCGCACGCCGTGCGCCTGTCACTCCATAGACGGGTATCCCTCCCGAGTCCAGGTCGTAGCCAGCGGGAATATCCAGCAGGAAAGGACGGCCGCCAAAGGTAGCCAACTGATGGCTCGGGGAGGCTGCAGCGGGCAAGGGCCAGACGATCGGTGCCTGTTGGTCGGGGGCGGACGTCCAGTCAAACACCTGCACCGGGCTAATCAGGTCATACAAGAATGGATGGTTCTCGCTGCCGGCTGCGATGACCATCTCATCCTCAGTCCGGTCCGCCGCAATTGTCCCAGTGGTCCAGCCCCATCGCCCCGACGAAGTACCTCCCCTAGTAAGCCGGCCATTCATGGCTACCAACGGCACGTCCAGATCGTTCCACTGTCGACGATCATCATCGTAATTCTGGTCCGAAATATTGCTGCTGACCAGTACAAGGTCCGCCGCATGAAGTGCTGCGACTTTATCTGGATCACCGAACGGCTGTTGGGTTTCCTGATATGCCCCTGCGATGCCGCTAGTGTCCACACTGTAGCCAAGAGATTCCATGAGTTGCACCAATGGAGCATCCCTGCCATCCGGTGCTGCATCACTAACCAACATGATTCTTTTCTCTTCTGGATTATGGGAGGCAAAGCTAAGCGTCCCACCCAAGAGTTCAATTCGTCCCGGAGCTGATGGATCTACCATGTCTTCACTACCGATTTGAAACGCTGCCCCGGCTACACGCATGGCGATGTTGTTGATCGTCAGACTCTTGCTGACGATGAATTGCCCATCACCCGTGGTAACCGTGCCACCGGAGACGCTTGCGGTGGACACGGTTATGGTGGCGTTGTTATTCAATTGGAGCATTCCACCGGTAACCTTCAAATGAGCGCTGCTACCATCGGAAGATGCAAGGAGCAGACCACCCTCGTTCACACGCATACGGTTTACCGTCCAGTGGGCACCGGGGGCAATCATTGTATGGCCGGCTGTCGTGAGTTCGGAGGCACTGAGGCTTCCGGCCACATCCAGACCAGTACCAGCCGCGATGTCCACACCATCGGCTACAGTCAAGGCTCCGGTGGCATCGATTGCTACGGCTCCACTCTCGATACTCAAAGAGCGAGCTGAGTGGCTACCAGTGACGGTCACTCTATTGGCTCTCACGACAACAGGTGTGAGTGGGCCATCAGGGTAAATGATCGTAGAGTTACCCGTATCGTTGAGCCAGTGTGATTTTTGATCAATCGGGTTAAAGTCGGCCCAATTGCCATCACCACCTTCATCCCATATGGCGGTTGATCCTGCTAAACCGATTTTGCTCAGAAATTTTCCCCATGTTTCAGGTGTGATCCACCTTCCTGCAGGATCTGGCGTCCCGAGTCTTGTGACTACCATGTTCCACTCTGGCACAATGGTTATCAAGTTATCCCCGTAGCCCCATGCAGAGAACGTGCCCGATGGCGCGCCGGGCCACATCTGGTTGCCATCGGGCATTGTTCCATTGATCCACCAGTTGTAACCGTATGTTCCAGGTCCCATTGGATCATGAATCAAGTAGGGTGGGATGGTTACAGGAACCTGCACGCGTGTCGCTTCATCAGCCCATGTGGTACTCAATAACTGCTTTCCATCCCATTGGCCGCGGTTAAGGAATAAGTGGCCAAAACGGGCAGCTTCGCGCGCCGAGATGTACATCCCAACCATTCCCGTGTTGTGGACGAATCCATCGACCAGCCCGCCCCCATAGAACGTCAAATCCTTCCAGTCCCACGCAATGGGATTCATTCCAATAGGCTCCGCAATCCTACTCCGGAACAATTCCTCGATTGGTTCTTGGGCAATGTGCGTCATGGCCCTTGAAAACTGCTCCATGCCCGAGTTGCTATAGTAATAGTACAAGCCGGGCGCGAACCAAGAAGTGTCGGGAATAAGACTGTTGTCGTCTGGAGGGAACGAATTCAATCCTCCACATTCACGGTATCCACTTGTCATGGTTGCGAAGTGCCGCAGTGTCACGGTGGAATAATACGTTTCCAGATCCGGCACATAATCTTTCGCAAGTGTGTCAAGCGATGCCCTGCCATCATCAATAAGCAGTCCAAGTACCGTGCTCGTAAAGGATTTTCCGACAGACCACGTTTCATGCACGTTGTCGATATAAGAACCTTTCCAGATCATGCGCCCGTTCCGGATAATCACCAACTCGTCGACACCACCACCAAAAGGGGTATTGGTACGCAGGTAGTCGACAGCCGCAGTCAGCGTCGTGGAGTCCAAAAATACTGACTCGGGTGTAGCCTCCTGCCACTCGGTACCTGGAAACACCATCTGTTGGGCGAAGAGGGGGACTATCGTGCTCCGGCAGATTGCAACAATTATTGCAACTAGAAACAAACACAACCTGTCAACCTGTGTCTTCATTTGCGTCTCCTTGGATAATGACAGAATTTTCGATCGCAGTCTGAACTCAACCCACGCTGACTTCGCTGCGATTACTTTTCCAATGGTTTATTGCTTCGGAAATATAAATAAAAAAGGTGCCGAACGACTGTGACCATTCACAGCAGTTCAACACCATACATCTATAATATTAAGTTTTAGCTGAACCATGGGCTGCCCCCGTGATAGACAGTGCATCATTAACACGACGTCTACCTCAGCATGGATATCAGCCTAGCAAATTGATAGGATCTGTCAATTATTTATAAAAGATGAATTCGAACAAACGAACTTGGTTGCGCCAAAGGGATACAACAACCATGAAGGCTTAGACGAGTTTCCCATATATGTACCCCTATCACTATCAATCTCAATAATCTGACTCATTAACCATGGAAACTGTGTCAAATGAGTAGATAAGCTTCTATCAGCAAACTTACGGCTACGGTGAAGAGTCCCAGTGCTGTCGGACCGTCCAGATTCCGCACTATTCCATGACGGACTGGGGCGTGACTGGTGGAATAATTGCCATTACAGTTGCCCTGCAAAATATTATCTTTGGGGAAGTTAAAAGGATTGCATTTTAGTTTTCTAGTTGTCATAATGACGCACGGAACAAGAGGCGGGTGATCTATGTCAGTGATCTTCCTTGCGGATGTTTGCCGGCCGATGTGTACCGCCTGACCGCGAGGGACGGATTGAAGAGCCTTACTTTTACCTTGCTCGACGGCGAATTTCCACCAGGGGGGACCGCTGCCGATCTACCAAGCGGGAATGGTCAGGCAGGAGGTGATTTCGTCGCCACGTTCGAAATCACCAATGCCCCGCCAGCAGGTATCCCAGGACATGCGACAGTTCTGCAAGATTCCCAGGACAATCTGCTTATCGTAACCGGTTGCGATGCGGATAATGATCCGCTGACTTTTGAAATCTGCTGGGCTGACCCCAACAATCCTGGCCGCCTCATCCACGGGCAACTTGAGCCAGGGGACGATGCTCGAACCGACACTTGGTACTATACCCCGGATACCGGTTATTCAGGTCCCGACGAATTCTATTTCAAGGCCTTTGATGGGAGCATGTATAGCGGGTGCACGCTGTTTACAATCGAAGTCGTTCCAGAACCTTGCGATCTGGATCCAACAAGCTTCTTGATCATGGATCACTTCCCAGGGGAATGCCTGTGTCCGGGAACCCAAATCAGTCTTACGTGGGATGTGATCAACCACGGTCCTGGAGATACGATCAATCTCCCGGCAATCGACTGGTACGACCGGATCTACTTTTCTACGGATGGGATCTTGGATAGCAGCGATCGTCTTCTTGGATCGGTTTCCGTCATGCGGGATCAGCCACTCGCTGCAGAGGGCACATATTCCAGCCAGGCAGTTGTCACGCTGCCGGATAATTTGACGATGGACGGTCCCTATTTCTTGATCCTCATGATCGATGACACGAATCTTCAGGTGGAATCGAACGAAGACAATAACTTCGAAGTGCTAGAGTTTTGCATCAAACCTTTTATCCAACTCACAGCGCCGTTCGGTGGAATCTTTGTTGATCCCTCTCAAATCCTCGAACTTGGATGGACCGATGTTGCGGACAATATCAGCGCTTATGTGAATATAGCACTCGATAACGACGTGGATCCAACGAACGGCTACACACCGCTATTAACCCTTGCTTCAGAGGACATCGATGGCGAGGGTGACAGCGCGATCGTGGATGTGCCTGATCTTTCTCCAGGCATTTATCGCCTCTATGCCTAGTTGAGCGATGCGGATGGCACATTTCTGAGTTGCCCGAGCAAAGATCGGCTGGTGTCTATGTATGAGAGGGCACTCCGTGTTGATGATCCGATTGGAGACGTGGTGGGCGGTTTTGGCACAGGATATGAAATCTATAGTATCGAGATTGGAATCACCGGCGATCGCATGGATTTTCGAGTTCGAACCAACTTCAATCCTCGAAGCCGAGGCGGTGATGTGATTCTTGAATTCGGAAACGAGCTCGCGGCGATCGCCGTGGAAAGCCGGCAGCTCGATAACGGCCAGGAGGTCATCAGAGGTGATTTCTACAGGGATATCTCGCTCCTCATGGGACGAGTAGTACCATGGCCCTATCGGATTGCTGAATGGCAAGAATGGATCACCGGCTATTCCGGCATCAGTGTGATTGATGATATTATCTGCATGGGGGTTGACTTCGCCCTCTTCGGTTGGCTGGACTTCGCTGCATGCGGCGGCCTGCCCGACTGCGTTGGTTGGACGATGTGGTGTGGCAACGACTGGGTTGAAATAGTCATCAACTCTGCACCGACAGGCGACTTCAATTCGGACGGCGTCGTGGATAACGATGATCTCGTGATTTGGCAGGAAGGATTCGGAACAACCTCCGGAGCGGATCTCTCAAACGGCGATTCGGACGCAGATGGTGATGTGGATGGCAACGATTTCCTGGCTTGGCAGCAAAACTTCGGAAGCAGTACCATTCCCGAACTACCCGCGGATTTCAACTCCGATGGCGATGTGGACAACGATGACCTCGGCATCTGGGAAGACGGTTTTGGAACAACAGTGGGTGCAAACGAGGATGATGGCGATGCTGATGGTGACGGTGATGTCGATGGGAACGACTTCCTCGCCTGGCAACTAAACTTTGGCAGTAATACATCATCTGGATCGACAGAAAAAAGTTTCACCGGTTCAGCAGCGACTGATCAAGGTAGCAGTCCGTCCTTAATCACAACCAACACCTCATCAGTTTCTTCAAACAATGGGAAAGACAATCCGGTCGGTCTAGTTCAAAGCAGCGTCGGCAATTGCCAAAGTACTTCTATCTTCCCAGCGGATCGACAGCTCATATCATTCGACGTTGTTGACTATGCCAGCTGGCCACTACCAAAGCCAATGCAAAAGACGATTGGCAGCACAACCACCAGGCTTACCCTCCCGCAATTTCAGTTGCGTGATGTGTTTCAACCATTCCAGCGAAACCGAGCCGTCGATGCCGTGATGTCTCGATTGGATAGGCTCGACGAACGAACAGATCTTGAGCATTTGCACGATAGGGTACATAATATCACCCTCACGAACTTCACGACTGTGTACGACGAAAAGGGAATGGCAAGTCGTGCTGGCAAGACATCAATTCGCGAAATAAAAGGCCCATTTTCGACAGTTGAAGATCGAGCAGATTTAGATACGGCACTCGAGGAATTGACGATTGAATCAATGCTCAAGTCCCGCGGCTTGATCTGAGTATGATTGAATCCGACTGAATGGCTGCCTCGAATCACGGGCCAACCATCGAGGCTATCTGTGACTCTCCCTTCTTAACGTGGATGTGTCAATCCGAACGTATACACCTCATTCAGTCGTGCCCAACAGCGAGATCTAAAACTGTATCTTACCTAAACTCACAATCCCAGTATTCTTGAATATCGAGCGATAGGTACGCGCTTTTCCTGGTGTTTCGACTGGAATATGGACCCGGATGTTTGAATCCACGAATCGGCCAACTTATGTCGTCAATCGTATAGACCCTAATTCGACCGACCTTAACCCCGATTCCATGTCGAAGACTGGCACGTGTTACTGTTCGGACACTAACCCCTAATCGGGAAGCTACGTCTGCGGATGTAAGATATGATGCCATGTCCCATATACTAGGTTATTGGCTGTCGAGAGTCAATAACCATGCATTTGAATACAGCAATAGTGTCACCGGAACCAGAACCTCTTAAAACTCGAGAAATAATGAGGTTCTGGTGACAGCAATCGGCAAAAATTGCCATCCGGGGGGATTCGACCCGACCCCTCCCCTCTGCGTGCCGGGGCCCTCGAAGTACTATCTATGTCTCCGGAAAGTCTCAATGAAAGGCAGGCTTTACTTACAGGACCGAAGCAAAAGGAGTTTGACCATCCGATCAACTTCCGGTTGATGGCGGCGACTCGCTCGGCCACGTCCAGTAGTGTCCATGGGAGATTATCAGCTGCGGTATGGCCAGGGTCAGACAAGGTACATGTATCTGGTCATGCTGGCGTACAGTCTCTTGATGAGCCAACTGCGTCAGGATCGTGCGAAGGAATGGGCGGCGTTCCTTAGGCCTCGTAAGAAAATAAATTGCCGATTTTGGCGAGGCGAGGACAAGGTTGCGAAGGAAGGCGAAGCAGACATATTGCTTATAC
>JAFGFZ010000059.1 GCA_016930815.1 Pirellulales bacterium
GTCATCGCCGCCCGGGCGCTGGGGATTAGCTTCGGGGACTACCCGGCCGATCATAGCCCATTCATTGAATCCCGAAAGCCCGAAGATGCAATCGCAGTCCAATCCGAAGCTGCGATTTCGGATCAGTCCGAAGACGAGCTCTGGGAACAGACTGAAAATGCGATGGGAGCCCGATCCGATCCATGCACTGGTGTTGTGCCCACACTAGATATCGTCGACCAGACTGAAACGCAGTCGGAGTGGATTCTGGATGAGGCCTTGGTCTTTTAGCAACGGCTAGCCCGCGGTAGATTCTTAGTAGTAACATCCAAATTTCATTTCTCTTGCTGCATCGAAGAAGGGGGTGAATCATGCGGTTAATAATCTGTGGCTTGAGTGTTTTCGCCGTTGTACTCGGTTCTGTTTGGGCTGGAGAACCGAGTGAGGACCAGACCAAACCGTCCCAGGAATCGCCCGAGATCCAACCTGAGCCCACCGGGCATCGCGTCAATGACCTGGAGCGGCAGCGATTTATTTGTTGCTTGAAGAACCGGCAAGCCAATGAATTGGCTGAAGTGATGCATAACTTGATGCAAGCCGACGGCAGCCTTGATGCTCGCGTTATTCCAGATCCTTCCAGCAATCAGATCATCGTGACGTGTGCCCCGAAAGCACGGTCGCAAGTGATGGAGATGCTGAGTCAATTGGATCGGCCTCCGGCACAAATCCATTTCGAATTTCTGATTCTGCAGGGGGAGTACGACATCAAGGATACGAAACCAGCAGAGATAATCCAAAAACTCCGCGAGCTTCGGGACTCAGGTCAGGCTACCGGACTCGTGAGCGTGCAGGTCAGAGCGATTAGCAATCAGCATGTGAAGATGCAATTGGGGAATCGGCGACCGGTCATCATGTCAACCCAGATGTCGCGCGGTGGGCGGTCGAATTCGGTCAGCTTCGAAGATGTGGGTTGTTTAATCTCATTCCAACCTGTATCCTTCGACAGCGAGAATATTATTCTCCAACTGGAATATGAGTCATCCTACCCTGGTACCGAAGCGGATGGTGTGATCTTATCCGAGCAGGCGGATGGCGATCCGGTCAAAATTCCAAATGTTTATCGAAACACAGTCAATACAATCCTCCGCTTGAAAAATGGGCAGCCGGAAGTCGTCCGCTTGTCTCAGGACACGAAGAACCAAGTGATGATCGCAATCACCGGCACGATTGTACCAGAATAGGAGTCTGGCGACTCTAAATCCTGGATTTGACAAAACACCGATATAAGGAGAAATGTGGAATGATTAACAGCCCTTTCCGAAGCCCCGTTGCCCGTTGGTTGCGTTTCCCGTCGATTGCGATCGCGATTGGATGGATGGCCATCGCGCATGAGGCGATTGCTGATGACAACACACCGCCCGAAGGATTCGTCGCGCTTTTCAACGGCAAGGATCTTGCCGGCTGGAAGGGGCTTGTTGGAAGTCCCAAGAGCCGGGCCGAGATGAGCCGGGACGAACTGGCCGCCGCCCAGGAAAAAGCGGATGCACAGATGCGGAAACACTGGAAAGTCGTCGATGGCGCCCTCGAATTTGATGGGAAGGGAGATTCCCTATGCACCGCGAAGGACTATGGTGACTTCGAGATGTGGGTTGACTGGAAAATCACGCCCAAGGGTGATAGCGGGATCTATCTCCGAGGGAGCCCGCAGGTGCAAATCTGGGATACCGAAAATGAGGCAGGTCGCAATCACGGGAATGATCGAGGGAGTGGCGCCTTGTGGAATAACAAGAAAAATGCGCGATTCCCGTTAGTCAAGGCGGATAAACCGGTCGGCCAATGGAATACATTCTATATCAAAATGGTCGGCGAACGGGTCACGGTGAAACTCAACGGCAAGCTGGTGACCGACGATGTGGTCATGGAAAACTACTGGGAACCGGACCAGCCCATCTACGCGACCGGCCAGATCGAACTCCAGAACCACGGCAACACATTGTGGTTCAAAAATATTTACATCCGCCAGTTATAGAATCAGCACAAAAGCCAGACCAGAATTCCCTTCTGGACATGCATTCGGTTGCCGGCTTGGGCGACGACGACGCTATGTGGGCCATCGATCACCTCGTCGGTGACCTCTTCGCCTCGGCGGGCCGGGAGGCAGTGCATGAAGATGGCGTCTTCCGGCGCGCTGGCCATGAGGTCTTTGTTGATTTGATAGTCGGCGAAGTCCCGTTGGCGTTGTTCCCGCTCGGATTCCTGGCCCATGCTTGCCCAGACATCGGTATAGACGGCCGACGCGTCAAAGACGGCTTCCTGCGGATCTTCCGTCATGGTTAGGTCCAACTCCGGCACGCTGCGATTCAGTTCAGCGAGAAATGCATGGGTGAAACGATAATCGGGAGGGGATGCCACGGCCATGCGGACACCCAACTTCCCGCAGGCCAGGGCAAGACTCCGGGCCACATTATTGCAGTCGCCAATCCACGCCAACTTCGATCCACGAAGCGAACCGATATGTTCCTGGAGCGTATAGAGATCGGCGAGGACCTGGCATGGATGGAATGCATCCGTCAAGCCGTTGATCACGGGGCAACTCGAATGCCTGGCGACATCAACCACCGTTTGATGCATTTTTGATCGAAGGACGATTACGTCGACCATAACACTCAGAACACGAGCAAAATCAGCCGTGCTCTCGCGTTTTCCAAAACCGGTGTCCGAACCGAGCATCATGCTGCTTCCGCCCAGGTGCGCCATCCCGGCTTCGAAACTCACCCGCGTGCGGAGGGACTGCTTTTCAAAGAGCAATGCCATCACGCGACCGGCCAAAAGGGGGGCCCGGATACCCTGCCGGTACTCTGTCTTGAGCCTGGTGGTGATCGTGAAGATCTCCATGATTTCTTGAACGTCCAGGTCGGCAATCGTGATAAGGTGGCGCATGGCAATGGTTCGAACCGGAAAAAACAGTTTACGCGATGGAGGAAGATATCTGCTCAACTTGATACTTGCGTAGAACCTCGGCCAGGATTTCACATCCTTCCGCGAGTTCGTCGTCCGAAAGTGTCATCGCAGGCAGCAAGCGTAGGACCGTCCCCTGGGTGCAGTTGATCAACAGGCCGTGGCGGACACATTCCGCAACGACCGGTTTGGCGTCGATTTTGAGTTCCAGGCCAATCATCAATCCGCAGATCCGTAACTGGTCCACGATATCCAGTTCCTGAGCGAGTGGAGTGAGATGTTTCCGGAACGCGGCGCTAAGTTGTTTGGCCCGATTGAGAAGACCGTCACGTTCAATGGTTTCGATCATGGCGATTCCAGCTCGGGCGGCGATCGAATTACCACCAAAGGTCGACGCATGCATGCCGGGTCGAAGGCTTGGAGCGATTGCGGCCGTTGTGATCATCGCTGCGCCGGCAAGACCACCACAGAGTGCCTTCGCGAGTGTCAGAATGTCCGGAGTGACCTGGAAGTGCTGGTAGCCAAACCATTCTCCGGTCCGGCCGCAGCCTGTTTGCACTTCATCAAAGATCAGCAGCAGGCCATGTTGATCGGCCAGTTGGCGGAGACCGGCCAGGAAGCCATCGGGTGGCACCCGAACCCCACCCTCGCCTTGAACCGGCTCAATCATGATCGCAGCCGTCTGGTCATCGATCCGATGGACCACCGCGTCGAGGTCGCCGAAGGGGGCATAGACGAAACCGGCAACCAGTGGGCCGAGGCCTGCATGAAATTTCGGTTGGGCGCTGGCCGCCGTCGTCGCCAAGGTCCGGCCATGGAATCCACCTTCGAACGTGATGATCTTGTAGCGTCCGTCCTTGGCATGCAGACGTGTCAGTTTGATCGCCGCCTCGTTGGCCTCCGCGCCTGAATTGCAGAAAAAGGCCCTGCCTTCTGTGCCGAAACTCCGCTCGCAAAGGAGTTCCGCCCAGGAACCTTGGGGTCCGGTATGCCACGTGTTTGGAACATGGATCAGTGTCTCGAGCTGATCGCGAACCGCTTCGATAATCGTGGGTGGACAGTGGCCTAATAAGTTGCATCCCCAACCGTTAAAAAAGTCCAGATACCGGTTCCCATCGGTGTCCCAGACCTGAGAGCCAGAACCCCTTTCGATCACGATGGGGGACCGGATGTAGTTCGGGACAACATACCGTTCGAATTGCTGTAGGATGTCAGAGGTGGATAAAGTTGCGGTTGCCACAAAGGATCTCCTAAAGATCGTGAGTGAATCAGTATTCCGAAGCATGGATCATGCCACAGGATGCGCCACTTGGCAAGAATGCGAGGGAATTGGATTCAACCTTCAAGACGCCGAGGTCCCTATCCCATCCCTGTTTTGGCGGCAATGACTGTGCCGACTCCAACGTTCGTGAAGATCTCCAATAGTAAGGAATGGCGCAACCGGCCATCAATGATATGAATTTTACGTACGCCCTTGTCGAGTGTCTCCAAGCAGGCTTCCACCTTGGGGATCATGCCGCGGGCGATCGAACCATCGGCTATCATGGATCGGGCCGTCTGGGGCGTGAGTTCATGCATCAGTGAATTGGGGTCGTCCTTGTCCTGCAAGACGCCTGCGACATCACTCAGGAATACCAGTTTCTCGGCACCGAGGGCCAAGGCGACTGCGGTCGCGGCGGTATCGGCATTGACATTGAGGTGTTGGCCGGAGTTCGTCGCGCACATCGATGGAATGACCGGCACCATGCCAGCGAAACAAATGTTATCGATCGTGTCACGATCGACGCGTGTCACATGGCCCACATGCCCCAGGTCAATCACGTGGCCTTGGTCATCGGTGAGCTGGAGGCGTTCCCCAAACAGGACGTTTGTATCGGTGGTGCCCATGAAATTCAGCGGCATTGCCCGGCCGCCCAGTTCCTCGATCCGCCGGGCGAGAAATTCGTTCACCTCGCCAGCCAAGATTCGTTCCACAATGGCCAGTGTCGCATCATCCGTGACACGACGGCCTTGAATGAACTGTGGTTCGAGCTTCGCTTCCGCCATGGCTCGGTTGATTGCGGCGCCTCCGCCATGGACAATCACCGGTCGCATGCCAACCGATTCCATGAAGACGATGTCCAGCAGCAGATGACGCAGGCATTCCGGATCTCCCAGGACGCTTCCCCCGACCTTCACGACCGTGATTTTATCCCGGAATTCACGGATCCAGGCGAGTGCCTCAATCAGTGTATCAGCTTTCTCAATGGCGGTTTTCATGCGGATTATTGTAAGAGGATGGATCGCACCGTGGTCAATAGGCTCCCGATCCATTCTGAGACCTGGTTGCCGTGACCCCTGGTCTTCGTGTGCCGTTCATGGCAAGATAGGGGCCATTCGGAGCCATCGATTCGTGTCATTTTACTTGAACGCTGTCATACCATATGACTCATCCCGTTGCCATCGTCCTTGCCGCCGGTCAGGGCACCCGAATGAAATCCGACCTCCCGAAGGTTCTCGTTCCAGTGCTTGGTAGGCCCATGATCCGGTATGTGATTGACGCGCTCCATCGAGCAGCGATAGAAGACATCATCTTGGTGGTTGGTTACCGGGCAGATGAGGTCCGGGCCGAACTGGCCGACGAGCCGACACTGCGGTACGTGGAGCAGAGGGAACAGCTTGGAACCGGCCATGCCGTCATGATGTGCCGGGACACCCTGGCGGATCACGATGGTCCAGTCATTATTCTGACCGGGGATTCACCGCTGACGCAGCCAGCGTCGATCCGGTTACTACTGACCCATTTTGCCACGTCGACTCCGGCCTGCCTGATCGGTACTGCGCGAACGGATGATCCCACCGGTTTGGGCCGGATCCTCCGTGATGCATCAGGAGAATTCAAGGGAATCGTGGAGGAGAAGGATGCCACAAAGGACCAGCGGCGGATAACGGAAGTCAATATGAGCACTTATGTTTTCGCCTGCCAGGACCTGCTGAGCTCCTTAGGGCAATTGACATGCAAGAATGTCCAAACGGAATACTATTTGACGGATTGCCCGGGACTGCTTTTGAAACAGGGGAAGCGAGTTCAGGCAATTCCAATCCTGCAACCGTGTGAGGCATTGAGTATCAATACACTGGACCAATTGAAAATGGTCGAACAGGAAATATCCCGATCTCTTCAACGCACCGTTCTGCCATGACAACTGATATCACCATTCTTAGCGGCAACTCGAATTTAACCCTTTCCAGGCGCATTTCAGATTACCTCGGAGTTCCGCTCGGAAATGTCTCGCTGGGCCGGTTTCCAGACCAGGAGATTTCATGCAAGGTGAATGAAGACGTCCGTGGCCGCGACGTTTTCTTGGTCCAATCGACATGCCCACCGGTCAATGACAACCTGATGGAACTGCTCATCTTGATCGACGTTTGCCGGCGTGCGAGTGCCGAGCGGATCACGGCCGTATTGCCGTATTTTGGTTATGCCCGGCAGGACCGCAAGGATGAAGGACGTGTTCCGATCACGGCAAAACTGGTCGCGAACCTGATCACCCGAGCCGGTGCGGACCGTGTACTGACGATGGACCTGCACGCACCTCAGATCCAGGGTTTTTTTGATGTGCCGGTGGACCACCTCTATGCTGCCCCGGTGCTGAACCAGCATTTCCTCAGCCTCAATCTGAATCCCGACGAATTAGTGATTGTCAGCCCGGATGAAGGGAGTATCAAGCGGGCCATTGGGCACGCAAAACGTCTCGGCGGGAAGATCGCGATCATTGACAAACAGCGGATTTCAGCGGAGAAAGTCAAGCAGGAACATATCATTGGCGGACCTGTGGAGGGTAAAATCGCGCTGATATTCGATGACATGATCAGCACGGCGAATTCGATTCGTGGGGCGGCGAAAGTCTTGCACCACCAGGGAGCACGGGAAATCCAGGTTGCGACAACCCATGCGGTCTTTTGTGGCCAGGCAATCCAAGTGTTGACCGAGGCCAACCTGGCGAGTATTGTCTGCACCGATTCGATTCCCCTCACCCAAGAGCAGGTCCCCGCGAATACGAAAATTTTAACGGTTGCCCCCCTGCTCGGAGAGGCCATCCGCCGGATTCACCGCAATGAATCCGTCAGCCGACTGTTCAAATAGGTCAAGTTGGCTGCTTCTGGTAGCTTACAGCGGGTGGTCCGTGCGGGGACCCGGGAACCCTTTAAAGCCTCGGATGGGCTTGAATTGTTGACTGATTCTGGGACAATAGTCTATTCTGCGCCTTTCCTGGGATCGGGAACTGCCGAGGGCCGTTGACACATAGCTGGAAGTGAGGATTTGATGCCGGAAATCATGCTGGTCGAAAAACGAGATATCCGCGGGAAACACCATGCCCGTCGACTCCGGAGCACCGGAAAGTTACCGGCCGTTTTATACGGGCACGGGGAGCCAACCCTTAGCCTGACAATTTCTGCCGACGAGCTCCATGCCGCGCTACGGCATGGGGTGAAGATTGTCGAGTTGCAGGGAGAGGCCAGCGGGCAGGCGCTGTTGCACGTCATGCAGTGGGATACCTACAGCAGCCATGTCTTGCACGTTGATCTGCTTCGGGTCAAGGCTGGGGAACGGGTGAAGATTGAAGTTCCCATCGAATTGCGGGGCGAAGCGCCGGGGACCAAGGCGGGAGGTGTGGTTGAGCATATCCTGCACCAGGTTGAGATCGAGACCGATGTCTCGCGGATTCCGGATAAACTCCATGTGAATATCAATACGTTGGGACTCGATGCTGCAATGACCATCGACTCGATCGAGGATCTGCCCGAGGGCGCCAAGGTGCTCGAAGATTCGGATCTCGTGATCGTGCAGTGTGTCCTGCCGGCCGAAGAGCTGGAACCCGAAGAGATCGCGGCGGAGATGGCTGAACCGGAAGTCATTGGCCAGAAACATGATATGGAGGAGGAGAGCTGACCGTACCAATGAAGCTGATCGTTGGTCTAGGCAATCCGGGTCGAAAATATGGCCGGACTCGGCATAATGTAGGTTTTGAGGTGGTCGACGAATTGGCTCGCCGCTTGGCGGCAGGGAGGAAAAAATATCAATTCGATGGCGAGGTAGTCGAAACGCGGTTGGGAAACCACAGATTGTTGCTACTCTGGCCACAGACGTATATGAACCATAGCGGTGTGAGTGTCCGTCAAGCCGTTTCGTTTTATAGAATTGACTTGGTGGATATCCTGATCGTATGCGACGATTTCAATCTCCCGCTGGCCCGTTTGCGGTTTCGCCCGCACGGTTCGGACGGCGGACAGAAGGGACTCGGCGATATTCTGTGTCAGCTGGGTACTCAAGAGATTGCTCGCCTGCGAATCGGTGTGGGGCCCTTGCCGCCCGGCTGGGATGCGGCCGGTTATGTCCTGAGCCGGTTTAAAAAACGGGAACGTGAGGAAATGGATTCGGCGGTCCTCCGCGCGGCGGATGCTGTCCAGCGGTGGATCGAAACCGATATCAACGTATGTATGAACGAATTTAACGCATTGGAATAGGAGCAAAACTTGGCCGAGAACGTCTATGAGGGGATGTTTATCCTCGACGCAAACCGTTATACCCGAGATGCATCGGGTGTGCCAAAGCAAATTGAAAAACTGATTCAGAGTGCGGGAGGCGAGTTGATCGTAAGCCGTCTTTGGGAAGAACGGCGTTTGGCTTATCCGATCAAAGGCCAGCGGAAGGGGGTCTACTGGTTGACGTATTTTCGCATCGAGGGAGCCAATCTGCAGTCGCTCAATCGCCAGTCGGAGATCAGCGATTTGATCCTCCGGCACCTTTTCCTGTTGATCGATCCTAAACTCGTGGATGCGATGATCGCGCACGCGTCGGGCGCCGAGAGCGAATCGAAAAGTAGCCGGGCCGTTCCCGCCCTGGATGCTGGCCTCGAGGATGACCTGGACGATGATGATTTGGATGATGACGTGGAGACAGATCCAGACGAGCCGGTGCCCGCCTCGGGCCGCCTGTATTGACCGGAAGAATCGTGGGTACTCTGGATTTTTATCTGCCCGAAAATTTCCCGTCCGGAAATTTTCCACATTCAGAGAAAAAGTACTTGCTGTGAGTTGGCCTGTTGTGCTAGACTAGCCGCCTTACGATACGTTTGTTCAGTCCGGCCAGAAAAAGGCCGGCGACTTCCTTTCCTGGCAGGGGTAAGAAACATGTCCAACTACAGCTTCAATCGAGTGATCCTGGTCGGTAATTTGACCCGTGACCCTGAGCTCCGGTATGTCCCGAGCGGAACGCCCGTCTCGGATATCAGCTTGGCTGTCAACCATCGCTACAAGCGGAACGAGGAGTGGGTGGACGAAACGACGTACGTGGACGTGACACTTTGGGCCCGGACCGCGGAGGTTGCCAACGAATATCTAAGTAAGGGTTCCCAGGTCCTCATTGAAGGACGTTTGAAACTCGACACATGGGAGAAAGATGGCCAAAAACAATCCAGGTTGCGGGTGGTTGCGGATCGGATGATGATGTTGGGAGGCCGTGGCGAGAACGGTGGTGGCGGGAATTTCCAGAAAGCGCCCATGCGCGCCGTACCCGATGACCATGAGGCCGAACAGCGTGCGGCATCCACTTCAATGAGTGATGGACCCCCTGACCAGGAGATCCCGTTCTAAGTAGAATTCGTAGGGGGATGGAAGAATTCCTCTGCCAATGCGTTGTTCAATAACTCGATAGAATACTATTGGCTTTACAAAAACATTTGCATTATTGCAGTGGATCCTTGGGAACTGGCTGAATCGGCTGCGATCCAGTTTCCAGAGACAGCCTATTGCATTCCAATTTGTTCATGAAGGGCCGGCGGGACCGGCATGGGACTATGAAAACCGAACAACCAGTGCTACGGAAAAAAAGGCTCCAATCGCAACGACTCCCCAAGGGAAAGCATGGCGGCATCGAGCTATTGTTGATCCAAACGGTTGAACACCTTGGAAAACAAGGAGCTATTATCGAGGTGAAACCCGGTTATGCCCTGAATTACCTGATCCCGCAGGGCCTCGCAACGATCGCTAGCGCCCATCATAAGCGGATGGTCGAGAAGCATCGCGAGCGGCTTGATGCAATTGAACGGGCCCGCGTGGCCGATCTGAAACGATTTGCCGAGAAGCTCGGTAAACAGAGTGTGACGATTGAAGCGAATGCCACGGAGGAAGGCCATCTGTATGGTAGTGTCGGGGCGATGGAAATTGTGGCGTCCCTGAAGAAAAATGACATTTCGATCGATCCCGACCAGATCCGCCTGGAGGGCCCCCTCAAGGAACTTGGACTCTATACGGTCAAGGTTCGCGTATCGAGTGAAATTGAGGGCGAATTGAAGGTTTGGGTAGTCCCAACGGTCGGGGGCGAAAATAAGGATTGATCCGGCGCTCCCGGCGAAATTGTATCATCTTCGGGCTAGGTGTCGTCATGGATCAAGGAAATCATGGTTCCCAGAGCGGGCGGCGCGTTTCCGGGAGTGTCTTTGAGCGGGAGCCGCCACGGAATGTCGATGCTGAAAAGGCCGTTTTAGGTAGTATTCTTTTACTGCCCCAGGTCTGCGATGTGGTCGCTCTCATCTTGCGGCCAGGTGACTTCTACGACGAGGTCAATGCGAGCATCTATTCTCAGTTACTGGAGATGTATCAGGGGAACCAGCAAATGGATCCCATGCTGCTGGTGGCTGAATTAAAAAAGGCCGGTATTTACGAAACCATTGGGGGAGCGGCCTACTTGGGCGAGATCGCCCAAACGGTTCCAACGGCAGCCCACGCGGAATTCTATGCCCGCATTGTCCGCGAGAAAGCCGATTTGCGGTCACTGATCCTCGCCACGACCGATGTCCTGCGTGATGCCTACGATCCCACCGCCGACGTCCGTGAAGTACTCAGCCATGCCGAAGAAAAAGTCTTCGCGGTCTTGGAGGAGCGGGGGACTGGCAATGTGGCCAGCATCCGTGACGTTTTGCAGAAATCGCTTGCCCGCGTCGATACCCGGATGCAACGCGGGCATGCGTTGGGAGGTCTGGAAACGGGATTCGATGATTTCGACGATTTGACCGGTGGCCTGCAAAAATCGGAACTGATCATTCTGGCGGCCCGACCGAGTATGGGAAAGACGGCGCTGGCCATGAACATGGCGGAGCATATCACAGTCAACTTGGGGGCCACGGTCCTCTTTGTCAGCCTCGAAATGTCCGACGTCGAATTGGGGGATCGCATGCTTTGTTCGGCCGCGCGAATCAATAGCAGCCGGCTCCGGAATGGAACCATCAACAATGACGAACGGCATCAACTCATCGCTACCGCGGCTGAGATCAGTCGGGCCCCTCTTTTCGTGGATGATTCTCCGGCCCGAACCATGACAGAGATTGCCGCGAGTGCCCGCAGGTTAAAACGTCGTGAAAACCTGGCTCTGATCATTATCGACTATCTCCAACTCATCGAACCGGAGAATTCACGGGATCCGCGGCAGGAACAGGTGGCTCGGATCTCCCGGCGCCTGAAAGGATTGGCCCGGGAACTCGATGTGCCCGTCCTCTGCTTGGCCCAACTCAACCGCCAGGTGGAATCGACTCAAAAAGCAATACCTCAATTGAGCCATTTGCGGGAATCGGGGGCGATCGAACAAGACGCGGATGTCGTCATGTTTATCCATCGCGAGGAACAACTGCTCAGCAGCGAAGAAGAACGGGCCGAAGTGAAAGGCAAGGCCCAGCTGTTCGTACGAAAACAGCGGAATGGACCAACGGGGGAGGTCCACCTCACGTGGATTGATAAGTACACTCGATTCGAAAATCCGGCAAGCCGGCCCCATGACGAATTCGAATCCTATGCCTTTGAACATGAGTTCTAATGGTTCGGCCCAGAATATGCTCTCTTGCTGGGGGTATCCATCATCAATCCTTTGGAATTGGCGATTCGACCGCTTTCAAGTCTTAGTCTGGAACATGCGCGCGTGGTGCGCGCATGTTTGTAAGTCTTTTTGGGTTGTGGGCTTGACACGCGTTGGATATTTCCTGCCTTCTCTTTTTTACGCCATTGATTGACGGCATCCGTTCCGTCTGCCTAGCATACAAGTTGGGTACTCTTAATGGCCGAGAATGAGGGTTCGGTGGATGGCAAGTCGAATATGGATCGGTAGGATAGGGACAGTTGTGGTCGGCAGCATATTGCTAGCATGCAATTGGCCGGCAGCAGGTGCGGAAAACGGCATGGTTTCCGGCGGGTACCAGCGTCACCGGGCGCCGTTGTTCTCGACCGGCCTTCCCCCTTCACATCTTTTCGGCGATCGGGCGGAAGCAACCCGCCACGTTGGCTCCTGGCCCGGATCTGGGAGGATTCAATCCCAAGGAGGGAGCTGGTTCCAACGGCCCTATCCTTATCACTTGGACTATTACCGTTGGCGATACCAGGGTTCGTATGCCCCGTATTTTGGGAATCTGTACGGACCGCCAACGTATATCGTTCCGCCGGCCGTGGTCACACCGCCCATGGATGAATATGGATATGGAATGGGAAATGGGGGCGCATGGCATTGGTAATCACGCGGTCCGAAAGGTTCTAGTCCGCATATTTGCATGAAGAGCATTTTTCAAATTCTCTGGTATCATGGATTCCGCACCCTATTTGGCCTTGTAATCGTTGTCTATTTTCGATGTCGCTGGTTTGGAGTGGATCGGATGCCTGCGAATGGTCCTGTTCTCCTGGTGGCCAATCACCAGAGCAACTTGGATCCCGTCCTGATTGGTGTTGGTTGCCGTCGTCGACTCTGTTTTGTGGCCAAGAAATCGCTCTTCTTTGGTCTATTTGGTTGGAGTATTCGATACTTGGATGCCATTCCCCTCGATCAAGAGGGGAGCAGCCTGTCGGGGATCAGGGGGGCGCTCCAGCGATTGAAACAGGGCAAGGCTGTCCTAATTTTCCCGGAAGGTTCGCGAACGCCGGATGGCCAGATTGCGCCGATCCAACCGGGTTTTTGTGGTTTGGCTCGCCGGAGTGGCGCCTCGATCTTGCCCCTCGGAGTCGCTGGAGCCTTTGAAGCTTGGCCACGCACACACCTGTTCCCTCGGCCCAATCGTGTCGCGATCCAATTTGGAGAGCCGATTTCTGCTGACACGGTGCGTCGGCTCGGCAACGATGCCCTGGTGGAACTCGTCCAAGCCCAAATGATCCATTATTTTGAACGGGCCTCGCATTTGCGGCGACGTTCCCTACGCGGCTGGGGACGGAACCGAACATGATTCGGGAATGCCCCACGGCGGAAGGCCGATGATGCAAGGAGTCCGGGAGGGAGGGATGGCACGTTCGGAATCCCGGAATCCCAAATCGCTTGATGGCAATTGTTTTGAATTCTTATCCATGATACATTAGCAAAATTACTGTGTCGTTCGATCGATGTTTCTTGCACCGGGCAAGGGCCGGGCGCACTAATGATTCTCTATGGAGTTGCCTCTTGCGCAGTTTCCAGGCGTTTCTGTCCATCAAAATGCCTTGGTTCTCATCGGCGCTGTGGGGCATGGATTATCGTTTTTCGTATGGTCAACCGCAATCTCATTCGTGAATTTGATGTTTCCGAGGACGACTACTCGTCCGCTCTGGATGAACTGGAACAGGGGGAAATCGATTGGTTGGAAGGGGAGGATGTTTCCATCAATCAGATTGTGGAGGGTACCATCCTGCGGGTTGATGACGAGTTCGTCATGGTGGATGTCGGATACAAGAGCGAAGGTGTCATTCCACGGAATGAGTGGGAGGAAAATGAACAACCGCCCGAAGTTGGACAAACCGTCTCCCTGCTAGTTGAAGAAGTGGAGGGTGTGAGCGGCGTGCCGGATGATCGCGGTATGATCGTGCTCAGCAAGCAAAAAGCCGAGAAAATCAAAAAATGGCAGGATGTCATGGAATCGGTCCATGAAGGGGACATTGTTCAGGGAGACGTCACCCGGCGGATCAAAGGTGGCTTGCTGGTGGATATCGGAGTCAATGTCTTCTTGCCGGCAAGTCAGGTCGATATCCGCCGCCCACCCGATATCGGCGAATATATCGGGAAAAAGATTGGCTGTATCGTCTTGAAGATTGATGAGAGCCGCCGGAATATCGTTGTGAGCCGCCGCAGCCTCATCGAAAGGGAACGTGCGACAAAGAAAGCCGATCTTCTCAGGGAATTGCAAATCGGCCAGGTTCGGAAAGGGATTGTTAAAAATATCGCCGATTTCGGCGCGTTCGTCGATCTCGGCGGAATTGATGGTCTCCTGCATATCACCGACATGAGCTGGGGACGGATCGGCCATCCCTCTGAAATGGTCAAGATCGAGGATGAACTCGAAGTGATCATCCTTAAGATTGACTACGAAAGGGAGAAAATCGCACTTGGACTCAAACAAAAATCAGCCAGTCCCTGGGAAGAAATCGATCAGAAGTACCCCATCGGATCGGTCCATAAGGGAACCATTGTGAATGTCATGAGCTATGGCGCGTTTGTCAAACTCGAAGATGGCATTGAGGGCCTGGTCCATATTAGCGAGATGTCATGGACAAAACGGGTGAGCCACCCGAGTGATCTGGTTTCAACCGACGATGAGGTGGAAGTGGTGGTGCTCGGGATCAATAAGGAAAAGCAAGAGATCTCACTCGGAATGAAGCAAATCCAAGAAAATCCCTGGGACCGCGTCGATGAACGCCAGCCGATTGGTTCGATTATCAAGGGGCGGGTTCGAAATCTGACGAACTATGGCGCGTTCGTTGAAATCGAGGAGGGTATCGACGGCCTATTGCACGTCAGTGACATGTCGTGGACCCGGAAAATTGGCCATCCGAGCGACATGATTGAGAAGGGCAAGGAAGTCGAATGCAAAATCCTCGCGATCGATAAAGAGCGGCGACGCATTGCGCTCGGCTTGAAACAAATGGAAGAGGATCCCTGGGTCAACGACATCCCAAACCGGTATCAGCCCGGCCAACTCGTCAAAGGAAAAGTCACGAAACTGACCAATTTCGGCGTGTTTGTCGGTCTCGAAGACGGCTTGGAGGGTCTCTTGCATATCTCGGAGCTGGCAGATCACAAGGTCGATAGCCCGGAAGAAGTCGTGAAACTTGGCGAAGAACTTGAGGTGAAGATTCTCCGGGTCGACTCGGAAGACCGCAAGATCGGGCTATCACGAAAACGCGTGGAATGGGCCGAAGAAGCCGAGGCTGAAGAAAAAGAAAAGGAAACAGGCACCCCATCCACGCCAATCGAACTCAAGGGCGGCATTGGATCTGATTCCGGCCCCCTCTTCAAGCCGGCATCTCACGCCAATATTGAGGAATCCTCGGACTCTGATGATCCTGCGGCGTGTGCGGAGGATGCTAATCCGGCCGAAACGGCAGAAACGGATCAGGCCGAAGATCCGTCCCAAGCCGAGAATGTGGCCGAAACCGAAGCTGCAATCAAAGCGGATCGCTAACCATTCGATGCAATTGAAGGTTGTTTGATCGGACTACTTCGGCGAATCGCTATTGCCGGAAGGGCGAATACATTCCACCTTCTGTGCATCTTTTGGCAAGGTGTGCAGGTCCTGTTTGGGATGCGACGATGATCTTGGTGTCTTCGATTCCCGTTTGCGCAGCCACGAAGACAAGAGGTCCTCATCGGGTGATCCTGTTTCATCCGAGATATCGCATGCCCTCGAATCGAGAAAACGGTACCACTCCACTATTTAGCTCCATGACAGCCATTAGAAAACGCAAACGTCGCGCGTTGTCTTCAGCGGTCCAGACACCGCTGGAAACGTATTTACGCGAGATCAACGAGACGGCTCTTTTGAGTGCCGAAGACGAGCGCGAGCTTGCAATGCGGATCGGTCAGGGCGATACACGGGCCCGTGATCGAATGGTTCGTGCCAACCTGCGGCTCGTTGTCAATATTGCTCGAGGGTATTCCGGCAAAGGACTAGGTTTGCAGGATCTGATTGAGGAGGGAAATCTGGGCCTCTTGCGGGCGGTCGAAGGCTTTGACCCGGCGGTTGGCACGCGTTTCAGTACCTATGCCAGCTATTGGATCAAACAGTCGATCAAACGGGCACTGATCAATACCGGCAAGACCATTCGAATTCCAGCCTATATGGTTGAATTGCTTTCGAAATGGCGTCGAGCGAGTACTCGGCTCGCCGAGGAATTGGGCCGAACACCCACGCCCGAGGAAGTTGCTCGTGTTCTGGGATTACCAAGGAAGAAGCTCCCGATCATCAAGAAAGCCATTCGTATCTACAACGCAACTCCGCAGACCGATCAAAGCGAAGTGGGTTGGACGCTCAGCGATATGGTCATGGATGAGCGCCTTCTCAGCCCGGATGAAGCGCTCGTCGAAAGTGATAGCCTCTTCCACGTCCTGCGCCTGCTCAAAAATATGGAAAACCGCGAGCAGACCATTCTGAAAATGCGGTTTGGATTGGAAGATCACGAGCCGAGGACACTCAAGGAAATCGGAGAACGACTCGGTTTGACCCGAGAACGCGTCCGCCAGATCGAGACGGAGGCACTCCGGAAACTGGCCATTGGCCTGGAAGATCCCATCCAATGTGACGCGGGGCTCTTCCCCAGCCGCTAGCCCGCCGTGAAAGCGCGGGAATATGTAGAACTCGCCTTGTCGGGGACCGCATTATTCGCTATCTCTAGCAGCCCTTTTCGTGAACCACAAGGCGGTGCTGCCTCCTGAAGGCGGACTGTCGATATACGACTCTCTTTCCGCAATGGTCCCCATTGGCCTGGAAAGCGTTCTATCATCCACTTCATCCTGTTTGAAATTGGCCGAATGACGGACCACTTGAATAACATGGTACGGCTCGTGCTGACCGGGTCCGCCGCGGGACTGGTGCTAGCACTCCTTGTTTCAGCCGGTGCTGGCCAAACAACCGTGCCAGGCCAACCATTGGATGAAGTTCAGGTCGCGGAAGTGCGCATTGAGGGAAACCGGGGCTTTTCCGAAGCCCAAATTGCCGGGCAGTTGATGACCCGGGTTGGACGGCCATTCGATCATGGACTGGTTCAAAGTGATGTTCGAAAACTCTTCCATCTCGGATGGTTTTCCAATGTGGAACCGTATTTCGAAGATGGACCCAACGGCCGGATCGTGATCTTTCAAGTGACCGAGAGGCCTACCATCCGGTATATCCAGTTTCTTGGTGCCAAAAAAATATCAGTGAAAAAACTGGAAAAGCAGGTGGGGCTCAAACGGGGTGAAACGATTGATCCCTACCGGGTGGAAGAAGGGCGGAATAAGATCGAAGAGTTCTATCGCGAAAAGGGATTCAACCGCGTCCAGGTTTTTGTCGAAGAGGGAGACTCCGTCGAGGATCAGGGAGTGGTTTATGTTATCAATGAAGGAGCGTCCCAACGGGTCTGGTCCGTCCAATTTGTCGGCAACACGTTTGTCAGCGGGCGGCGATTGAAAACCCAAGTGAAATCGAAACCTGGGATCCTATGGGTATTTAGCGGCTATGTCGATCCGAAGAAAATCGAGGCGGACAAGGAACGCCTAACTGCCTACTATCGGGCATTTGGATTTTTCCAAGCCCGGGTCGAGGCACTCAAGGAATTCAATGACGGGGGGAATTGGCTGACCTTGAAGTACATTATCCACGAGGGACCCCGCTACCAAATCCGACGGGTCTCCTTTGTCGGAAATACCCAATTCCCATCCTCGGCCTTGCTCGAGAGACTCCAACTGCAAACCAACCAGCCATTTGACCAATTCAAAATGGACCGGGACCGGACTTGGCTTCAAGACCTTTACGGCAGCAAAGGATATGTTTTCGCGGATATCCTGGCGGAGCCAAGATTTCTCGAGGAATCGGGGATGATGGACCTCGTCTATCGCATCGAGGAGGGCAAACAATGGCGCGTGGGGCAGATCTTCGTCCATATTGATGGACCGAATCCCCATACCCGGATTCAAACGGCTTTGAACCGGCTCTCCTTGCGATCCGGTGACATTATGGATATCCGGGAACTGAAGGCCAGCGAGCGGCGACTGCAAGCGTGTGGTCTCTTCCGGAATGAACCGGCCATGGGCGTTTCACCGAAAATTGTCTATCGGATTCCAGAACTGCAAGACTCAAAATTTGCCGATCATGCCTCGGGAGGACAGTTCCGGGGCCAGAGTCCCGACACGCATGGATCCCATGATTCGAATCGGTACCTGTCGTATCGGCCGCTTCCCGGAGATCATTTGCTGGATGTCCATGTCTATGCGGAAAGTCAGCCCGAGAACGTGCCGCCCGATCGTGCTGCCCCAGCCTCGGATGATCCTGGTGCCAATCCGGCAGAAACGGATCGGAACAAATCCGGAGAGAATCCACCTTCCGGGCATGGCTCGCCGCAAAATCCGGACCTTGGTAGAAATTCCATGCCCAGGACGCACCCGGTCCATCCCGCGTATCGGAATTTATTCCCGTCGGATGATCCTGCATCTTCGGTTGCCACGCGTGGGATCGATCGATCGGTTGTTCGTGGCCAGAATCCAAATTATGGTGGGCAAATGCTTGGCGCCACGGGTCCCGATGCGGCTCGTACCCAATTGAAAGAGCCGCGTATGGCGCAGGCAGATCCTGTCTTCCAGCCGGGGACACCGGTTAGCCCGAGTTCTCCCGATCCGCTACCACCGCCGGGCGGTCCGCAACCACTCTTCCCGTATCCCCAGGTTGGCCCGGTTCAACCTTTCTTCACCGATCCGGCGGTGGATCTGCACCTTCATCTCGAAGAAACGGAGACGGGCCGATTCATGGCGGGGGCGAGTGTGAACAGCGATCTGGGTCTGTTTGGTTCGTTCGTCATCGATGAACGGAATTTCAATTGGCGTCGTTGGCCGACGAGTTGGGAGGATATCCGCAATGGCACTGCATGGCGCGGGGCCGGTCAAAGATTCCGCCTCGAGGCAGCTCCGGGAAGTGAGATGAATCGGTACCTGGTCAGTTTCCAGGAACCCTATCTTTGGGATTCGCCGATCAGTCTCGGACTGAGTGGATTCTATTACGATCGCCGGTTCCGGGATTGGGATGAACAGCGACTCGGTGGTCGTGTCTCGCTCGGCTACCAGTGGACTGATCGTGATATCGCGGTGACTGCTAGTTACCGTGGCGAGAATGTCAATATTCACGATCCGGCCATTCCAACACCGCCGGAATTGGCCGATGTCCTAGGCGATAATGTCCTCCATGGTTTTGGAATGACCGTGGTCAACGACACTCGAGACAGCGCCTTTCTGGCAACGAGTGGCCATTATATTGAAATGATGTTCGAGCAGGTGATTGGTTCTTATGACTATCCCCGCGCAACGCTGGATATGCGGCAGTATTTCCTGTTGCACGAACGTCCGGATCGTTCGGGGCGGCACGTTTTGAGTTACAGCACACGTTTTGGGTATTCGGGTACGCAGACACCTATTTACGAGCATTTCTTTGCTGGTGGCTTTTCCACACTCCGCGGATTCGACTATCGATGCGCCTCGCCAGTCCGTGGCAATGTGCGGGTGGGAGGTGAATTCCAATGGCTCAATTCCCTGGAATATCTCTACCCGATCTCGGCCGATGATATGGTTCGAGGAATCGTCTTTTGCGACTTTGGGACGGTTGAACCAGAGATCCAGATCGAGGAGTTCCGCGTGGCGCCCGGTGTTGGACTGCGGATCATCGTCCCCGCGATGGGGCCTGCCCCCATTGCGCTGGACCTTGCCTGGCCCATCCTCCGAGCCGATTACGATGAGCAGGAACAGTTCAGCTTCCATATCGGATTTCAGCGATAGTCTGATCCCCGGATGAAATCACGGTCTGTATCTCCGGGAGAGTTCAAGGACAATCTCGGCCAGCCGGTCCACAACCTCGTCTTGCGACATGCCGTCCGTGTTGACTTCGATGGCATCCGCAGCTTGTCGGAGTGGTGCGATGGACCGTGTCCGGTCGCGCGTATCGCGTTCCTCCTGTGCAGCGAGGATCTCTTCGAACGATCGCGTGTCCCCTTGGGCTTCTAGATCGCGCTGGCGTCTTCTGGCACGCTCTTCGGGACTGGCCGTGAGATAGAACTTACACTGGGCATCAGGGAACACGACAGTTCCTTGGTCGCGTCCTTCGGTGACCACGTTCCGCCCTACCGCGGTGGCCCGTTGTAATTGGACTAAATGGGCTCGAACACCCGGATGATCGGCCACATGCCGGGTCATGCCCGTGATCTCCAGCGATCGGATTGCATCCGTGACATCGCGGCCATCGAGCAATAGGCGGCCCTCGATCCAGCGAATGTCCAGGCTGCGTGCCAGTTGCTCCAGCGCGCCGGAGTCCTGGAAATCGATATTCCGCTCGATGCCGGCGCATGCCACGGCACGGTACATGGCGCCCGTATCCAAAAAATGGAAACCGAGCCGATCTGCCAGACCTCTGGCGACACTACTTTTTCCTGCTCCAGCAGGGCCATCGATGGTAATAATCATGATTTTTTCCCAGCAGGCATCGGCCTGAATCCTCACCACCTGATCTCGAGTCGAATCCATTCGTAGGATTGGAATCGAAGTGGAACGGAATTGGCCGTGGGTGACACATCGTCAAGAGGTTCCCCGGCTAGTGTCATTCTCCGAGCGGCAGATAGATTTCGGGCACAGTGGAAGCGTGTTTGGGTAGGTTGGCCCATTGTTTCGATGAGATCGAAGATCAAACCTCGGTCATTACCCACCAGTGGCATCGCGTGAACCATAGCGATATTTGGTGCCTCGATGTGAAAGAGCCAGGCGGCTTTTCCACCAGCAGGTTGCCCGGAAACAGCGAAACATGGATCCAATCCCTGACAAATTGCTTCGGACATGCTCATCAGTTGCGTCGCGGGGATTCCGATCCCAATGGCACATCGAAACCGGCGCTGCGATTCCCCGTCCGGGATGAGCAGTGTATCGAGCATGCGTGGACCGGTGAGACGATGGATGGGAAGCCCAAGCGGAAAGAGGGTCCAGCCGCCTGACGGGCGTGATAAATCGATGAAATCGGTTGCAAGGATCCATTCTTGATCCGTGGATTGGCACATGCCATTGAGACTGCGATAGATATCATGATCGCATTCGGGCCAGGCGAAACGAAGTGCATAATACGATTCGTGGCAGGACGGGATAGGTAACTGGTGAGGAGTCAATTCGATCTCGATAAGCACATAGCGGCAAGCACGATAAAGCCGTGTCGATTGCCGAAATTCGGCTAGGACCGTTCCGTTGCGATTGAGTAATTGCCCTTGTGCCGTGATTTCACCACAGGCTCCATTTGCCGCTGTCACATCGACGGAATTCGCTGCCATCACCGAATATTCGACAACCTTCGAATTCGCTTGGCGGAAAGCAATCTGCTGGGCCACCCGAGGCCTGCGATCGCCATAGCTTCCCATGCCTCGAATCGCACCCGTTGCGCGATCGAATTGGATATGAACTAGCTCATTTTGCAGCCGCAGTTCCTCTGCAAGGTGTGCCGGTGGTGGTGGGGGAGGCCGATTTTCCAGCCAGGCGAAACCATAGGCTGGTACATTCGCAAGATAGCCTGATGGAACCGGCCCCCACGGAGATATTCCCTTGGGACCGAAGGGATCAAAGACAGGGAGTGTTTGTGCACGGCCAGACGGATTGACGACCAGGAAGCCCTGATCCAATGCGGGTGTATCCTGGTGTGCCGGGAGCACCACTTGCCGGAGCAGGCCGGCCATGGATTCAGTATCTTCCACGATTTGGCCAGGCGCTTCACCGGAATCGTTCACAAGGGTTTCCGGATCGCTATGCCAGGGCGTTGATCCTCCAGCGGCAACCACCATGGCGGCAAGTTTATTTTGCCGTTTCTTTCTGGCATGATCTTCCCAAGCCCAGATCGACGCCGAGATCGCGTTTTGCCTTGAAACCAATCGGGAGTAGGCATACGGATCCGTGTCCGGTTTGGGTTGCGTCACGATGTCCGTACCGGCCGAAGTCTCAAAGAACGAATCGAGTGTGATAAAGGTGCCCAGTGCCGAAGTGAATTGGGTTGCCAGGCGGAGGTCCTCATACCACGGAGACATGGCACCAGGCCAGCTGGCGAACAGGAGCGTCGCCACATAATCGCGGTCCATTGCTTTGCTGGCATCATGGCCGAAGTTGATTAAGGCTTTGGCCGCCGCGGCATCCGTGGGCACCCGCCACAAGGCATCGATTCGAACATTTGCGCAACCGGTCCAATGCGTTTTCGACTGTCGTGCATGGGGTAATTTTCTCCCATCAAAGGTCGCGACCAAGGCACCCTTGAAACCAAAACTGGCCAGGATCTGGGGCAGGATTGGCAGCACATGAAAATGGCGACTGGCATAAATCCGGGGTGTATGGCCGAGGATTCGTTCTACCACGGCCCGGCCATGGGCTAGATTCTCAACGCAAGCATTCGGCGCTGCCAACTCCCAATCCATTTCTTCGTATTCGCCACCGATCAGACTCGCGGTGCCCCGGTGGAGGGCATTCCGGAGCGCGTCGATACTCGCCGGCTCCGTCCTCGCCATCTTTTCAATGGTTTTCCCAGTGGCCAGGACATTGGTTGGGGTTGGTTCATTGAGCCGATCCCGAAAAGATGGTCCCCCCAGATTGGAATCAACGAGTATCACGTCAATCAAATAGGATGTGGTTGGATAGATATAGTCCCGAGCGGCACTCAGAATATCGTAGGCTCGATATAAGTGGGCCCGAGCCGAATCCGCGTCCCCGGAAACGGCCGTTGTTGCCGCGTCGCGAACGCATTCCTGGAATTGGATGGTATCCAAATTGTTCGCATATTGCGTGTGGCGCGTCAGCACTTCGACCATCCAATAACTGTAGCCCAGGGCGAAAAATTCACGAATCAAATCGGTTTCGATCGTGGGGCGTGGATTCAATGGCCGTTGGACCGGATCCTTCCGGGGCTCGATGGGATCGAAACCGCTCGTCCTTGGATCGCATGCCCTCGGGGCCGTTCCCTGTTTGTCCCCCTGGTCGATCTCGGACACCGCCATGGTTGTGCCGGATGTTGTCAGGCCCGGGATTGCCTCAGGAATGCTCCATGGCCGAGGCATGAAATGGCGAACGATGACCGCTTGCCGACTGTCTGCATCGATCCGTTCCTGCCAGCCGGCTGGAATCCGGTTCTGGGATGGAGCCGGTAGGAGAATGAGTGTATCCGGCAAGTATTCAGGAGGGGCGTCGGCTGGACGCCACGTCGGTAATCGACCGATCCGGGCAAGTAGCTCGGGATGCCAAGCAAGAGTCCAGGCGCCGAGCACCTCAGCCGCCTCCTGGCCGTTTAGGTCAACCGGGAAGTCGTCCAAGCTCGAATAGGGCATCAAAACGACGACATCACAGAAATCCATAGAGCGATGGGAGATATGGTGCAAAATCAAAAAGAGCCCGGAATATCGCGGAAAAAAGGAAATCCGCTACATAATCCGGCATGATTTCATTACAATAGCCGCACAGTTGACGTAAGTCGAGTCGGGCGCTACACAAACGGCGGAATTTGATTAAAATGGTAGGGGTGGAGACAGAAGGCAAAATAGTCTGCGGAAGGGAATTCGGTCGATTGAAAACTACCTGGCTGGGGTGGGAAGGTCCCATCGATTACGGTCAGGGGATCGACCACACGCAGCGGGCCAAATCGCGGATTTGCTTGACATCTGATTCAACAGACCGGTACATTGGTGTGTGGAAGAGGCGTGATGCTTCCTGCGACAGTTGCCCCTTATCGACCTTCATCCTTCATTCGGTCCATCGACTGTCCGAAGCATATCCATCGGCCGTTTTTATGGCTGAGACAAATTTTTTGATTGGAACAGAGGCTCTATCATGGCAAAGAGCAATGCCATTTGGGGCATCGACATTGGCCAGTGCGCATTGAAAGCACTGCAGTGTCGTCCTCACGACAAGGATCCGAAACGGATTATTGCCGAATCGTTTGACTACATCGAGTATTCCAAGATTCTGAGCCAACCCGAAGCCGACCGTACCGAATTGGTTGCGGAAGCGCTAGCGCAATTCGTATCACGGAATGATCTATCGGGCGACCGGGTTGCGATCTCGGTTCCTGGCCAGACTGGATTGGCCCGTTTTATCAAGCTGCCACCGGTCGAATCGAAAAAAATCCCGGATATCGTCAAGTACGAAGCACGGCAGCAGATTCCCTTCTCACTCGAAGATGTTGTCTGGGATTACCAACAGCTTGCCGGAGGAAGTGAAGAGGAGGGCTATGTTCTGGAGACAGAGGTCGGTCTCTTTGCGATGAAACGGGATCAGGTATCCCGGTCACTCAAGCCGTTGAACGATGCTGGTATCGATATCGATGTGATCCAGCTTGCCCCGCTGGCCATTTATAACTTCCTCTGTTTTGATCTCCTGGACGACCTGCATAGCGGGGCACCCTACGATCCGCAGAATCCTCCTCCATCCACGGTGGTCATTTCGCTTGGTACTGACACGACCGACCTGGTTGTAACGAACGGCTATCGCGTATGGCAGCGCAACATTCCGATCGGTGGCAATCATTTTACGAAAGCCCTGTCGAAGGAACTCAGGCTCACCTTCTCGAAGGCGGAGCATTTGAAACGGCACGCCACCCAGGCGGACGATCCGAAGGCCGTCTTTCAAGCCATGCGGCCTGTCTTCAGCGATCTGTTGGCTGAGATCCAACGGTCCATCGGATACTTCACGAGCATCGACAAAACGGCCAGTATCGGCCAAATTGTGGCCTTAGGGAATGCAATGAAGTTGCCGGGCCTGCAACGTTACCTATCACAAAACCTGGAACAGACGGTTGTCCCAATCAAGGAATATCAGAATCTGGTGGGTGGTAGCGTCACGGCTGGCCCCCAGTTTAAAGAGAATATCCTGAGCTTCGCGGTCTCTTATGGTCTCTGCGTCCAAGGTCTTGGTTTGAGTGAACTTCGGACCAACCTGCTTCCGGAAGAGATCATCACGCACCGGCTCATTCGTGCAAAGAAACCATGGATGGTTGCGGGAATTGCCGCCCTACTGGTCGGTTGCACGGTCAATTACATCGCGACCTTTGCATCGCTCAAGAGTGTCGATGTGGAGAAACCCCTGTATAAAACAGCGTTGGCGTCCGCCGATACGACCCAGCGCAAATCAACCGATCTGATGAGCCAATTCAAGGCGGCCCAGGACCAATTCATTCAGATTCAGGATATCGGAGACAATCTCGTCAGTAACGTTGAGGGGCGCCTGCGGTGGCTGGAGTTACTCAAGGCGATCAGTACGGCGCTCCCGAAGGAAGAAGCCGAACTGGATGACAGCCAGAATGTCTCGATGGAAGAACTGGCCAAAGCAATCAGTGAACGCGAGGTACTCCACATTCAGCGACTCGATTGCCAGTACCTCGAAGATGTCTCCACGTGGTTTGCGGGTGTTGCCGAGGAATATCGCGTGGATTCGGCGAAGAATACCGAGGAGGGCAAGGCTTCTTCAGAGGCCACCCAACCAGCGGACGGCGCCGCATCGCCGGACGGCGCTGCGCCAGCGGACGATGGAACCGGAAATCCGGCGGGCGACGCAACGGCCTCGGCGCAAGCGAATCCGACCGAAGATCCCAACGCTGCCGCTGACACCAATCCACCAGACACCTCCGGAAGCGGATTCGCCGACGATGCATCCGCCCAAGGCGGTGGAACAACCGAGGGTCCCACCGGTCCCGGCTGGATCATCGAGTTGCGTGGATTTCATTATCACAATGCGGATATCGATAACGAAGGTGCCGAATTCATTCGAAATACTTTCCTCAAAAATCTGACCGAAGGATCTGTTGAATTGCCCCCGCCTCCCGGGGATCCAACCCAGCCTGCCCCGCAAGAAGGAGAGGGCGAGACAGAGCTAATTCCCGTCCCGATGAAAGACCTTTCCATTTCTTACCCCGTGATTGTCTGGTATAGCGAGATCCGGGACCAATCGGTGAGCATGGGGGGCGATGAAGAGGCCCTTGCGGGTGCGGTAGGTCGAGAAGTGAATCCCCGGCAAGGACGCCAGCCGGGCAGTAATCAGCAGAACAACGCATTACCAGAACCTAAGATACTTAAATTACGGCGAATCAATTTCATTATCCAGTTTTGCTGGCAACCCAAAACACCAACCGAACGACTCAATCCAGAAAAAGCAACCAATGCAGCCATTCCAGATGATAGCAGCGATGGCACGACTGATTATTGAAAGGGTTGATTGCTTCCAATAAAGCAGGAGCGGAACCATGGAACAGATACGAGCTATTCTCCAATTTTTCAAGAAACAACACTTCTGGCTCCTCAACGCCCTGATCATTGTCACGGCGATCGTCTCATGGTTTCTCGCGGCTCGATCGTTGAACGATACCTTTTCCAAAAATCGGAACACGATCGAAACCGCATTGAAGGCACAACAACAGATTGCCGCAACCAACCCCCATCACAATGATAAGACTATCGAAGCTCAACGCCAGGAAGTCGCTCAACTCCGAATGCATACCCTTGAAGTATGGCAAAAACTCTACAAGCGCCAGCAGGAAGAAGTCTTGAAATGGCCCGCTCAATTGGGCAATGCATTTATCAACATGATCTCCAAGTATAAGTTTGGCGATGAGCTTACCGCCGTGGACAAGCCATATCTCGCTCGGTATCGAAACTATATCCAAGATGCTGCCCGCAAGTTACCAGAAATCGTCCAGGCGAAAACCAAGGATGTCGACATGAGTTTGGGCGGCGAGCTTTATGGTGAAAGAGGCGGTTATGGGCAGCAAACTCCAGGTGGCCCGGAAGATGCGGCCGTCGAGGAGGATTACGTGGTGCTGTGGCCAAGTTACCAGGAACAGATCGAAGGGCGCCTCGTCTGGTCCCAAACGCCCACTTCGATGCAGATGTGGATTGCCCAGGAGGATCTCTGGGTGATTGAAACCATGCTGAGGGCGATCGCGGCCGTGAATCGAGATACGGGGGCAACGGGATACCACGATGCGGCAATCCGAGAAATCCATTCCCTGGAGATCGGCCGAGAAGCTGCGATGGCCCGCAACACGCAGGGACGACTATTCCAGAAGCGTTCCAGTCAAGGACCGGGAATGCCAAGTGAAGGGGGAGGGTATGGACGCGGTATGGAGGGCGGGGGCTATGAGGGACGCAGTTTACAGGACTTGGGACGGGGCGCCGAAGGCGGCATCGGGCGTGCCATGCCCGGTATGGAAGGAAGGGGCGATCCGTACGGATACGGCGCTGGCGGTGAAACCAGCGGTTCCGAAGATGGTTCCACCATGGATGCCAACGCCTGGCTCCTCCAAGGGCGCTACCTGGACGCGGAAGGGAAGCCCAGCGATGGCACGGAAGAAAGTGGCAACATGGGATACAAAAAATTACCCGTTCGAATGGTCCTGACCATGGACCAACGCATGCTGTCCAAGTTGGTCATTGAATGTGCCAACGCCCCCCTACCCATTGAAGTCGAGGAAATTCGTGCAAATGTCGGATCCGCGCAAGAGATGGGTAGCAGTGGCGCTAGTGGTTATGGTGAGGGTGGTGGTTCTCGTAGAGGCGGTTATGGAGAGAGTGGCTATGGAGGGTATGGCCCGGGCCGCGGCGGTATCATGCGAGGCAATGAAGGCGGTGGTGGAAGAAGTCTGCCGATGGGGGGTTCGGAGGGAGGCGGCATCTATGGTCGTGGCGGAAATGCCATGGAAGGATATGGGATGGACGATGCGGAAGAAATCGATATGAAGCCCAATCCGCAGATGATCCCGGTTATCCTGTATGGTACGATCTATATCTATAATCCTCCCAATCCAGAGGCAATGAAATTTCCATGGGAAGAAGGTGGGGCCACGGATAGCAACCAGCCGTTTGCGGGCCAGACCCAATCATCCAATTATTCGTCGTGAAAATCGGGGTACGAAAGCTCGGCCGTTTGATAAACGCCGGAGGATATTCCGTGTTGGGAACCCAATCGTACGTTCATGCGTCCAATCATTGGTTGGGCGTTTCCATGAACAAGGAGATGAGAAAATGATGCGAGCCAACATGCAAGGCATGAGTGGACTTAAGGGCATTCTGCTCAAACATGGGGAAAAGATCGGCCTCAGTTTGATCGGCCTGGTCGTTGCCTGGTTCATCTACTCTTCCATCGGCCGGGAACGACTCCCCGAGGATCAACCCCAAAAACTGGCTAGTCTCGTGAAAACGGCCAGCGACCATATGGGAGATACGACATGGGACCAATTGGATACGGAATATAAAAAGATAGCCTTGGCGGCCAAACCAAGCGGCGAGCCGATGAAGGAACTGCAAGCCAGTCATTATCCCAAGCTCCCATCGTTCGACACGCCCGTCATCCCACACCGGGAACCACGCCGCGATCCGATCCTGCTAACCGTGGCCGAATTGGAGGTCCATCCCGGCGCGGGCATCATCGCACACGTCGATGAAGAAGTTATGAAGAAACGTGAAGAAGCGGCTCGCATTGAAGAGGAGAAACAGCGGAAGGAGGAGGAGAAGAAACGCGACAGCGAAACGGAACCCGGCGAAGGCCGAAGTCCTTATGGCGATCGCGGTTATGGCGGCGAGGGAAGAGGCGGATATGGAGGCGAAGGAAGAGGCGGTTATGGCAGCCGGGGAGGATATGGCCAGGGCATGGATCGAGGGACCGGCCGTCGAGGCGGCGGCGGTTTGCTCGAAGGGGGTGGCCGCGGCGGTGCTTATGCCGGAGACGATCCGAATGTCCGTCCCATCGATATGGCGGTCTCCATGGAAGGGTATGTTCCCGACGGTACGGAACGCTATGACCTGACGTACTGGAATTGCATTGTCGGCAAGGTCCCCATCAAGAAACAGATCAAGGAATTTAGTAACGCTCTGCATAATACTTACAATTACGATCCTTCGATCGATTTTCCGAGTTATGAAATCTACCAGGTTGAAAGAAAAGAGATTACCGGCAGCGGTGCGTCAGAATGGCAGAAGGTCAAGCCACGCGATCCGAAGACCAAGAACCTTTTCCCCTATGTAAACTATGATGTCCTTGTGAAGCTCCAGTGGGATTGGCCCACATCCATGGAACCTGTCGTCGGCGATCAATACATCGATCCCTTGTTGACCTTCCCATTACCACCCGTTGTCGGCCATGGATGGGGGAAGGATGCAACGCATTCTGACATCCCGCTTTTTGATCCGGCTACCCTACCGGCGGATCAGAATCGTGAAGACCTGGAGGAAGATGATTCGCAAGACATGCCACTCGACGAGGATACCTTTGTCAGTGGTTCGGGGGATGATACGACGGGCAATTTCCGAGGGGGCCGCGGCGGCTATGGTGGCCTGGAGAGTGGCAGGGGCGGTGTCCGGAGGCCTGGCATGCCGGGCGGCCGGTCCGGCTATGGTGGCTACGGTGAGGAGGGAATGACTCGCGGCCGCGGAGGGTATGGTGGCCGTGGCGGTATCGAAGGTGGTGTTCGCGATCCTTATGGCGGCCGCGGTATCGCCGGCCGCGGTGGCTACGGTGGCCGGGAGATGGGTGGCCGCGGTGGCTATGGCAGCCGCGGAATGGGTGCGATTGGCTATGGCATGATAGAAGAAACGGAATTCCTCCTCTTCCGATTCTTCGATTTCGATGTCCAACCCGGAAAGACCTATCAATATCGAGTCCGGCTCGTAGTCGCGGATCCGAACCACAATACTGATAAGCGTTTCCTTGCCCCTGAAGTACTCGAACGGCGGGCCGCGGTGGAACAAAAAAATAAGGGAAATCTGCCTTACCGCTTGACGGAATGGAGTGAGCCGAGTGCGGCAGTTGGCGTCTCGCTTCCTGGACAGGTCCTGGCGGGCAAGGTCAATCCGGCTTCACAAAGCTCCCATCATTCCGAACCGGCGGCGGGCTGGATTGTGACGTCGTTTGATGGGAATACGGCCGAGGAACTGATCGCCGAAGAAGAGCGAGTCTATCGGGGTTCCGTCGGTAATGTGTCCGTATCGGATGGCTGGGTTATCGCACCCAGTCGCGGTGAGCTGCATCGGAAAAAAGATTACCTTGTTCGAACGGGCGTCGTCATGATCGACATGTTTGGTGGAGAAAGACTTGACGGCAGCCGCGACATGACCATACCAGGTCAGGTCCTGCTGATGGACCCCTCGGGCCGCATGGTTATTCGGAACGAACTGGAAGATGCCGGAAAGGTCGCCTTTTATCATCAACTTCTTGAGGAAGAGGTGGAACGGGAACGCGCCAATGAATCGGGAGACCGCCGGGGTGGTGAGGAAGGCCTCTTGGCCCCGCCGGGTGGAGGCCGAGGTGGGGGGCGTGGTGGCCGCCGTTAATCGGCTGCAATTTCGCAATTCCAAACCCCGGTCTCTTCCTCGGAAACCGGGGTTTTTTATTCGCCAGCACCCATGCCGCCCGGTACGGAATGAAAAATTTACCGCCCATTTTGTAATCTTGCCAAAAAGTGGCCTTGACCGCTCTTTATGCGGGCAGTATTTTCCCGCCGCTCGTCTTTCAATCGCGTGCACTTTGTCTTGGAATATCCCCGTTCGGGGAACATGCGAACCACCTCATGCCGATCCAATGGCGATTGCCACTGCGGCATGTGAAAAGAGACTAAGCACAAGGACGTGTAAGCGACGTGGCCATGAGGCCACGCCATGCGCCGCGATGCGACGGCGCACCTCGAAAGGAGAATCGAGTTGAAACGCGCAACGATCTGCACAGTGGTTACCCTGGTAGGGCTTCATACAGGTTGGGGAGCTCCGTCTGTTTCCATGGCGGGTGTCGGGAATGCAATACAATCTGAGGGTCTTGTCGTTTTGGGCCAATCTCCGGCAAATGGCCGTGCCGGACTCACGGCCCGAGATGTTGACAGACTTCTAACACAGGCTCGGTCCGCTATCCGCGATGGGCAGTTGGATCAGGCCGAGAAATGGATCGTTCAAGCCGAGCAATCGGGTGTTACCTATACGCTGTTCCATGTGGGTGACACACCCCAAAAGGCCCGCCGGGCCCTGGAGAAAGCCCGGAATGCGGCGTCGGGCACCAGACAACAGTCATCCACGTCGCGCACCAATCCGTTTGCCCTTGGGCACAACCAGGATAAGATTGCCACCAACGATCCATTTGCCTCGCGGGATCCAAACGTCGCTTCGGCATCCGTTCCAGCATCTGTTGGTCTTCCCAGCTCTGATCCAAATGTCGACTCGATTCCCGCATCCAAGATGCCGGATGGCATGGATCGAGATCCCTCGGGAATCGACCGCCTTCTGGAACCATCGGCCGCGGATCGGGAGAAGCTTGGGGCGAGTGCAACCAAACTTCGCGGTGCCCGGCTGGCACTTGCGGTTGGAGATGTCCGCCGGGCGGCAGCCTTCGTTGCCGAGGCGAAACAATTAGGTCTCCACTACGGTCTGGGAGATGATTCGCCGGCCAAGGTGGAAGCAGCCATTGCCAAATACCAGCAGGTTCAAAAGAATCAGGCCGCGCTTGATAGCAGTCCAGCCTGGCAGCGCCATTATGCTCAAATCCTCCACGAGCAGGCGGAAGCCTTGCTAGCTTGGAAGGAATACGATGAGGCGGAACGCCTGGCCGTCGATGCCCAGCGATTCCTCGGCCAACCCGAACCGTTTGGTATCCAACCGCAGGTTTTGATCAAACGCATCGCTGCGGCTCGGGAAGCGAATTCCAAGAATCGCCCGGAAGGCCCATCGACGCAGACGCCCGCAACGGCTCTCCGATCGGATCAAGATACCAAGCGAAAGGTCCAGATCCTTTTGGCTCAAGCCCGCGAGGCGCTCCTGCATGGGAAGCTGGATGTTGCGGAGCAGTATGCCACGCAAGCCAGCGGATTGAATGTACCAGAATCGGCCTTTGGAGCGGAGGAAGATCGTCCATCGGCGGTTGTCCTAGCGATTCATGTAGCCCGGATGCAAGCCGCCTCGAATACGGCCAGTCCGGCATCGAATCATGTGTCCGGTATCTACCGGCCAGAAACGGATCCAACCCGCACGATACCGGCGGTGAATGGATCAACGGATCTAGGAAATGTTGGAACAGGTCGTGAAATCCCAGCCCCACTGCGGACACCGACGGAACCGGCGCCGTTGTTGAACCCCCATGCCAACGGTGGTTTCTCCAAGGACGCCAGAGAGCTCCTGACGGCCGGAGAAGAGGCATTGCGCAACCAGAACATCAATGGGGCACTCGATTATTTTCGCCAGGCGTATGAATACCGCGATCAGTTGGATCCTGCTGCTTTGCAACGGTTGCAGGGTCATCTGCAACTGCTTTCAACCGGTACGGCCGAGTTGCCCACACCCGTGGGGACTTCGTTGATCGATGCCGCCAGCGAACAGGAAAAGGTTGCGATCCGCCAACTCTCAGCGGACTTGACGAAGCAGCAATCGGATGCGCGGCAGCTCCGAGAAACCAATCCATCGCAAGCCCTTCATATGTTGAAGCAATCGCGGCGGACGATCGAGACGGCGTCGATCAATGAAGCTGCCCGAATTCAACTTTTGCGTCGGGTGGACTTGAGCATCGCTGACACAGAGACCTACATCGAACAAAACCGGGCACAACTCGAGCTGGACGCGAAAAATCGAGACATCCTGGAAGAGATCGATCGTGACCGGCGCATGAAGGTCGAACTACAAGAAAAGATCAAGCAACTCGTCGATGAATTCAATCAGCTTCAGAAGGAACAAAAGTATGATGAAATGGAAGTTGTTGCCCGGCGACTCCATGAATTGGCACCGGATGACCAGACGGTCAACCAGATCTGGCTGACAGCCAAGAATAAGATGGCCGATGTCCGGAACCAGCGGTTCATGGACGAGAAAGCCATTGCCTTTGATCGAGCGCTCTTTGCCAGTGAAAAGGCATCGATGATGATGGATCCGGATGAACCGTATCAGTATACAGATGCCCATTCATGGGATCAATTGACCCGGATGCGCCGGTCACGCTTTGGAAAACGGGAACGGCACATGACCGAGCGGGAACTGGAGATCAAACAGCGTCTGAAGATGCCGGTCCAACTCCGGTATACGGACCGGCCACTTTCTGAAGTCATCCATGGCCTCGGTGAACTTGCTGGGATCAATATCCACCTCGATCCGCTTGGCTTAACCCAAGAAGGGGTACGATCCGACACATCGGTCACCATTGAATTGCGAAACGAAATCACACTCGCCAGTGCCCTGCGTATCCTTCTGGAGCCATTGCATCTGAGCTATGTCATTAAAGACGAAGTGCTCAAAATTACCAGTGAGGGGCTTCGTGATGGCGAGATTTATACAGAGGTCTATAACGTGGCAGATCTCGTCATCCCGATCCCGAACTTCACGCCCAGCGGGAATGTGGGCCTTCAAGGGCTAATCAACGATGCCCACGCCGCGATGGGATATGGGAACTTTGCCGCTCCGGGGCCGCTCGCTGTTGCCGTGAACGATCCACGCCACCCGCAGGGAAATGCCACCCCGGCCAATTCGGCTGTGCTGGCGCAGCAAACGGGTGGTATCACCGGGACTGGATTCAGCGGGCCGATGGCTCCCATTGGCGGTGGGCCGGGAGGACTTGGTGGCGCATCGCAGGCCGATTTCGATTCGCTCATTGATTTGATTGTATCCACGATTTCCGCGGATTCGTGGGATGAAGTGGGGGGGCCTGGTTCGATTCGACCCTTCGAGACGAACCTTAGCCTGGTCGTCAGCCAGACGCAGGAAGTGCATGAAGAGATTGCCGACCTGCTGGACCAACTGCGCCGCCTGCAAGACTTGCAGGTGACCATTGAAGTTCGCTTCATCACGTTGAGTGATCGGTTCTTCGAACGGATTGGGGTCGACTTCGACTTCAATGTCGAAGATGGCCCTGCCATTTTGAGCCAGATGAGTGTTCCATCGACACCGGGGCAGGCAATCGAGGGACGCCATCCGAGTGCAACAGTTGGTTTACAGCTACCTGCTGGAGACAGGGCATTTCCGAACTTCACGGCCGATTTGGATATTCCTTTCCGAAATGATAGTTTCGGCCTCTCCGTGGCACCGGAATTTGGTTCGCCAGTCGATGTTGCGACGTTCGGATTCGCAATCCTCAGTGATATCGAGGCCTATTTCCTGATCAGCGCCGCGCAGGGCGACCGCCGATCGAATGTACTTGAGGCACCGAAGGTCACACTTTTCAATGGCCAGCAGGCGACAGTTTCCGACACCGTCCAGCGCCCGTTTGTCATCAGTGTCATCCCAGTTGTCGGTGACTTTGCCGCCGCCCAGCAGCCGGTGATTGTCGTCTTATCTGAAGGGACTTTCATGTCCATTCAAGCAGTGGTTTCGGATGACCGCCGCTACGTCCGGTTGACGGTTGTTCCCTTCTTCAGCCAGATTGGTGATGTGGAGGAATTCACCTTTGAAGGATCCGAAACGTCTGCCAGCGGGAGTAGCTCGCGCGATGACGACGACGATGAAAATGCAGAGGAACACTCCGAGGAATCCTTGGTCCGCCGCAGCGGTACGACGGTGCAACTTCCAACATTCCAGTTCGTGTCGGTTAGTACAACCGTGAGCGTCCCTGATGGCGGAACCGTGCTTCTGGGCGGGATCAAGCGACTGGAGGAGGGTCGTAACGAGTTCGGTGTTCCACTTCTATCGAAGGTGCCGTATATCAACCGGCTCTTTAAGAACGTCGGTATAGCCCGGAGTACAACGAGTTTGATGATGATGGTCACACCTCGGATCATCATTCAGGAAGAAGAAGAAGCTCGGCTTAGTAGCGTCAATGAATGACGTTGCCCGATTGCTGCCATTCGCCGGCGGTTCGCATCTTGTGCCGGCAA
>JAFGFZ010000427.1 GCA_016930815.1 Pirellulales bacterium
ATCGGACTTCTCGGCATGGACCTCACGTTCGGCGCCCAGTTTTCTTATGCGCCCGAGTGGGAACCGGCTGCAAGGGCCGTAGAGTTGGAGTTCAATACCAACGTGAAATTTGGTCCATACGGTCGCCCATGGTTCCCGTTGTTCTTGGATCATGAGGCGGACCGAGGCCTTATTGTTCCAGAGGAACTGTCCGCCGGGCGCGATTTCGGCCAAAAGTTCGATCAATTCTTCGAGCACATCCACATCCCATAGGGGTGGTTTGCCAGGAGCGAATCCTTTGCGTGAGAGATGCCATTTCTGGCCGAGGACCTTCCATGGCATGACATCCTCAGGATTCTGATGGGCCCGATTGGTGAATTGGATGAAACCCTTGACCGCCCGTTCGAGAAACGACCAGAAGGTTGGAGTATTGAGTTCATTCCAGGAGTGGGCATCGATCTGGACCTCTTGCCAAGGCCCGCGGAGGCTCTTGCATTTCACACGCGGTTCGCGGCCATAGATCGGTACTTCATGGAGCTCGTTCCACGGTTTCAAGGCCAGGTCAGCGATAATCTGATCTCGTCGAAACGTATTCTTCATCATGCGAAACTTCATCCGCAAAAGGTGCGTTTCACCCGTGATGGCATGGAAGAACCAGCCATCTGTTTTTTTCTTAGCTGTGATTTCGACGATTGTCCGGGAGTTCCAATTTGTCGGGCTGAAATCCCCAAGCTTGTGAATTCGCCGCTCCACGCGATCGAGAAGTTGGCCGTCCCACTTGCATTCCGAACCATCGCGACCTATCCGGTCTTGCGTGTGCCATCGGCGGCCGTCCACTTCCCATGGCATCTTCACTTCACGTCCGAGATCTTGAATGTCGAAATCATTCTTCCGCCGTGCGGCATCCGCGGCCGGATTGTAAATCTTCCTCGAAAGGTACGGGCCTGCGGCGAGGATCGGTGCGAGTGCGGTTGCGGTAGGAGACGGCGGCGCCGCCAATTCCGATGCCGCCCGATTCCCGGCGACAATTGCTTCCGGTGTGCCTGATGTGACGACGTAGCCACCTCGGTCACCCGCTTCCGGGCCGATCTCGATAATCCAGTCGGCATTTTTCAGGACATCCAGGTTGTGTTCAATGACCACCACCGTATTTCCAAGATCGACAAGTCGATGGAGGACATCCAGCAGCTTGGCCAGATCGATAAAATGCAAACCGGTTGTTGGTTCGTCGAGGAGATACAATGTCTGGCCGGTATCGGGACGGGCGAGTTCGGCGGCCAATTTTACCCGCTGCGCTTCGCCACCGGAGAGTGTCGGCGCGGATTGACCGAGCGTGACATAGTCCAATCCGACATCACAAAGGGTTTGCACAATCCGACGTATTTTCGGGATGTTTTTGAAGAGTTCCAGCGCTTCGCCACACGACATGTCAAGAACGTCGGCAATGGATCGGCCCCGGTACCGAACGGCGAGTGTCTCCGGATTGTAGCGATGGCCTTTGCAGGTTTCGCACTCGATCCAGACATCGGGCAGGAAATGCATTTCGATACACTTCTGCCCCGCGCCTTCGCAGTCGTCGCACCGCCCACCCGGAACGTTGAAACTGAATCTCCGGGGCGGATAACCGCGTAGCTTCGCTTCGGGAAGCTGTGCAAAGAGCTGACGTATCAAATCGAAGACACCGCTGTAGGTTGCCGGATTGCTCTTAGGTGTGTTCCCGATGGGATGCTGATCGACGCGGACCACCTTGTTGATTTGTTCCAGACCGCGCAAGGCATCGTGGGAACCGGGCTGGGTACGAGCTCGGTGGAGCGTGCGTGCAAGTTGGTTATAGAGCACGTCGTCAATCAGCGAGCTTTTGCCACTCCCTGAAACACCGGCAACCACGGTGAGTGTGCCGAGAGGGATTGAGACATTGATATTTTTCAGGTTGTGATGCCGCGCACCGATGATTTCGATGGTGGGATGATGGGGGGGGATTGCGTGGCGCGGTGAATCCGAGCGGAGGCAAACACTGGATTCTTGAGTTTTACCTGATTTCCTTGATTTTCCAGGACCATTCAGTTCCGTCGTCGGTTTGTCAATCGGTGGATATGCAATCCGCCGCGACGTGGGTATTGGAATTGCCTTCTTTCCGGACAGGTACGGTCCGGTGACACTATTGCGATTCTTCGTGATTTGGCGTGGCGAACCTTCCGCGACAATCGAGCCGCCCAAGTACCCGGCCCCCGGCCCGAAATCGAGGAGCTGATCCGCGCTAGCAACGACCTCCCGGTCATGTTCCACAACGAGGAGCGTATTGCCGAGATCCCGGAGTTTTCGTAGTGCTTGAATGAGTCGAATGTTGTCTCGCGGATGCAGGCCGATCGTTGGCTCGTCGAGAACGTACAGCACGCCACACAGGCCACTCCCGACCTGACTTGCGAGCCGGATTCGCTGGGATTCCCCGCCAGACAAGGTTGGCGCGCTTCGGCCAATTGTTAGATACTCCAAACCCACATCGACCAGGAATGATAGGCGGTTTTTAATTTCCCGGATTAATTCGCCGGCAATTTTTCGTTCGCGCGGATTGAGTTTCCATCGAGTGACCTCCGTGAGCAAATCGCCAAGGGATAGGCGGCTGATTTGGTCGATCGTCCATTGCCGGAACCGGACGGCGGAAGCATCATCCCGAAGCCGGCTGCCTCCGCATTCGCCGCAGTCGACCTCGTCCACGAGGTGTTCGAGCCGTGTGCGCAAGGCTGGGGATAGCCGCGCGGCCTCCTCGAGTGCGGGGTAAAGACCCTTGTATTGGAACCGGAATAGGGGGCGTGACTCTTCCGGACGGTTCCCCGGCGGATCGACCTTTGCATTGTGGAATGCCGGGATACAATCGGTGGTCCGGACTTGGATCCACAGATCACCCGTTCCATGGAGGATCGTACGCCGCTGTTTGGTGGTTAGTTTTTCGTAGGGCACATCGAGTGGGATTCCGGTCTCGCGGGAGAGGGCGGTTCGCATGCCGTGAAATAGCTCAAGCCCGGCCATCGTGTTGCACGCTGGCGCACGATTCCTTGACTCGCGGCCGCTATTGGCCGGCCCTTGCGGTTCGATCCGGCGCGGCCAGGCCGCGATGGCCCCTTCGGCCAGCGTCATTTTCCCATCCCGCAGAAGAGCCGCTGGATTGGCACCCGTTTGGGTCCCCAGACCATGACAGGCTGGACACCAGCCGAGGGCGCTATTGAATGAAAAGTGATGGGGTGTCAGGGCTTCGAAACTCCGGCCACACTTCTCGCATACGCGATGCAGGCTGTGCCGGCGGACTTCCCACCGCGTTTCATCAACGGACTCGTCAACATAGGCCACATGCAACACACCATGGCCGAGGGCCAGGGCCGCTTCGATGCTTTCGGCGATCCGAGATCGGATATTGGGTCGCACCGCGATCCGATCCACAACCACTTCGACCGCGTAGCGGCGCCGGCGATCCATTCCAGGCACGTCATCCAAGTGGTAGGTTGTGCCATCGATGCGAACCCGCACATAACCGGAAGTCCGCACCTCATCCCAAAGCGTTTCATAGAATTCCCCGACTTCCACTTCGACTGGGGCCATCAGGTAAAGTTTCGATCCTTCGGGCTCGGCGACAATTTTATCGGTGATTTCGTCGGCAGTTTGAGTGCCGACCGGCAGATCGCAGTCGGGGCAATAGGGCTGACCAAGGCGGGCGAAGAGGATCCGGAAGTAATCGTAGATTTCGGTCACCGTGCCGACCGTGGACCGCGGCGTATGGCCCATATGGCGTTGCTCAATCGCAATCGCCGGGGAAAGTCCTTCAATATGCTCGATCGCCGGTTTCTGCATCTGGCCGACGAATTGCCGAGCGTAGGCGGAAAGGCTTTCAACATACCGCCGCTGGCCTTCGGCATAGACGGTATCCATCGCCAATGAGCTTTTCCCACTACCGCTCGGGCCGCAACAGACGGTCATGGCATCCCGGGCAATTTGAACATTCACATGGCGGAGATTATGCTCCGTTGCACCACGAACGGTAATATGTTTGGTTTCTTTTGCTTGGCTGCGTTTGGATCGGCCATGATTTGCCAATGCCTCTTTCACCGCGCGGCCGTTTTTTGGTCGGCCGTTTTTTGCCGCCGCAAGTACGGGAGCGAGGGCACGGCCGGTATAGGAAATCAAGTTCGCCGTTCGATTGCCGCAGGGCGATTCCGTCTTGGAATGACATGAGAGTTTGGAACGATTGGTCGCATCCATTTCTTCATGTGCCATCGCGATCCTTACGACATCTTCCGGAGTTCCCGCGACGACGATTTCTCCACCTCCCGCGCCTCCTTCTGGCCCGATATCAATGATCCAGTCGGCCGTTTTCACGACGTCCAGATTGTGTTCCACGACGAGGACTGTATTGCCCGCATCGACGAAATCATGCAGGACGCGTAGCAGCATTTCAATGTCGGCAAAGTGGAGACCGGTCGTTGGTTCATCGAGGATGTACAAAGTCCGCCCGGTACTTTTCTTGACGAGTTCCCTGGCCAGTTTGATCCGTTGGGCCTCGCCACCGGACAGGGTCGGTGATGGCTGGCCGAGCTTGAGGTAGTCGAGGCCAACATCATGCAATGTTTGAAGTTTGTGAGCGATCACCGGAATATTTTGGAAGTGATCGAGTGCTTCCTGCACGTCCATTTCCAGCACATCGGAGATCGATTTTCCACGGTATCGGACCTGCAATGTTTCGCGGTTGAACCGGTGACCTTCGCAGAGGGGGCAGGTAACCCAGACATCGGCGAGGAAATCCATTTCAAGCCGGTTGGAGCCGTTTCCTTCGCAGGCTTCACAACGCCCGCCACGGACATTGAAACTGAATCGGCCGGGCTTGTAACCCCGCCGCCGGGCTTCGGGGAGTTCCGCATAAAGCCGGCGGATATCGTCGAGAAGTTTGATATAGGTACCAGGATTCGATCGGGGTGTACGGCCGATGGGCGACTGGTCGATCGAGATCATTTTGTCAAGATGTTCAAGTCCGGTGATCTGAGCATGTTTTCCTGGATTTCCTTTGCCGCCATTCAGATCCCGCCGCAGGGCTTCGATTAAGATATCGTTGACGAGAGAGCTCTTCCCGCTACCGGAGACACCTGTCACGCAGACGAACGCGCCGAGGGGGATCGCGACATCGATTCCTTTTAAGTTGTTATGGGCGGCGCCATGGACGATGAGGCACGGTTTGGAACAGGATTGATTCTGGGGGATCTTTTGATCCGCGATGGATGCGTTTGGGTGGGTGGAGATTGGCGATGGGCCGGTGGTATCGGGTAATCGCCGCGTTTCGGGAATCCGAATTTTCCGCTTCCCTGCCAGAAATGCGCCGGTAATGCTGTTACGTTTTTTCGCAATTTCGGTGGCCGAACCGGTTGCCACGACTTCGCCACCTCGCACGCCGGGTCCGGGCCCGAAATCAATAAGGTGGTCCGCCGTCCGCATGGTTTCTTCGTCGTGTTCCACGACGACGACGGTATTGCCCTGATCGCGGAGCTGTTCGAGGGATCGAAGCAGGCGCCGATTATCGCGGGCATGAAGTCCAATCGATGGTTCGTCAAGGATATACAGGACCCCGACGAGCCCACATCCAATCTGACCAGCCAGGCGAATTCGTTGCGCTTCACCGCCCGAAAGTGTCGGGGCCGTGCGGTCGAGTGTAAGATAGTCCAGTCCGACGTTCGTAAGAAATCCGAGACGGCCGCGGATCTCTTTGAGTGCTTCCGCCGCGATCAACGCCTGGGTTTCATCGAGAAGAAGCTCGCGGAAGAATTCCACGGCGTCCGAGATGGCAAGCGAACAGAGCTCCGGTAAAGTAAGTTCGACCATCGCATGGGATACATCCAGATCTCCCGAAGCGTGATTCTGGGGAATCCCAACAAGGGCAATTCGTTGAGTTGGTGACGTTTGATTGTGGATTCGCGAGAAATGAGCGGATGTGGTGGTGATCGTGACAGATCGGGCTTGTGGATTTAATCGCTGCCCATTGCAGTCGGAGCAGAGGACCTGTCGCATATATTTTTCGAAGCGCGCGATTTGAGGTTTGCTTTTGCTGGAATGATATTTGCTGAGGAGGTCTGGGATAATTCCCGGGTACGTGCCTCCATAGCGATGGCCTGATTTCCCGGCCCGCCACGTGAACGTGATATGTTCGTCACCCGTGCCCCAAAGAAGGATATCCCGGTGCTGTGGCGGCAGATCGATCCAAGGGGTGTCCAGCAGGACTCCTTCGGCCAGGCCGAGTTTCCGTTCCATGGTTTCGGCAACCCCGGCATAAATATGCCGTTTCCACCGCCCGAGGTCCTTCCATTTCCCCAGTAATTCGATACAGCCTTGTTTGAACGACTTATCGGGCTCGGTGACGAGCAGCTCTGGATCGAAACTGTAGTATTCGCCCAATCCATCGCATTCCAGACACATCCCCTGCGGGCTGTTGAAACTAAAAAGCTGAGGCGTTGGTGGAACGAAGCTGAGGCCGCACTGGGTACAGGCGTAGTCGCTGGAGAGTGCGATATCGCCGGGTAGAAGCCCGCTTCGAGTCCGGCGGGTCCCTTTGCGAAGCGAGGTTCCTGGGATTTTGGGCATTCCAGGCCCCGACTTCGACGCACGCCGACCAGTTCCCGGTTCCAGATTGCCTTCTGTTCGCTGGCTCGAGTCTTCTAGAGCAGGATTGGAATCGATTGCGACAATCAGGTTTCCCTGACCAACCGCCAGTGCCGCTTCGACTGCTTCGGCGACTCGGTTCCGAACGTCCGGTCCGGCGACCAGTCGATCGATGACCACTTCAATATGGTGTCGCATCTGCCGGTCCAGGGATGGAGCAGCGGCGAGCCGGACCACGTCACCGTCCACACGTGCTCGGACGAAGCCCTGTCTCAGCAGGTCCTCGAATAGATCGCGGAATTCGCCCTTTTGCTGCCGGATGATTGGTGCAAGGACCGAGAACCGTGTTTTGGCTGGCAGGGCCATCACCCGCGCGATAATCTGTTCCCGAGTTTGCGCGGTGATGGGCCGATGGCATTTTGGACAGTGCCCCTGTCCGATCCGTGCGAAGAGGACGCGGAGATAGTCGTAGATCTCGGTAATGGTCCCGACCGTGGACCGGGGATTCCGGCCGGTCGTTTTCTGGGAAATGGAAATCGATGGACTGAGGCCGCCGAGGAAATCCACATCCGGTTTGGGCATCTGGCCCAAAAACTGCCTGGCGAACGTCGATAGGCTTTCTATATAGCGGCGTTGCCCTTCGGCATACAGCGTATCAAAGGCCAACGAGCTCTTACCCGATCCGGAAACGCCCGTCAGGCATATGAGCTGATTCCGTGGCAGGGTGAGATCGATATTGCGCAAGTTATGCTCGCGAGCGCCTTTGATGACGATATCGGCAGCGGGCATGACAGGGTGGCTCGGTGGGATGGATGGACGGGTGTGGCCCTGCAACATCCGTACGGCAGGGAACCCTGTATTCTATTCCCTCGCCTTCAATTCAAACAAGATGAAGAAAAGAGTCGGCTAGGCTCCAAGGGGAATCTATCGACCTTGGTGCTGCGGTCAGGATTAGGTGCTGTGGTCAGGGACGTTGACGACCCTTTTCCGCCGCAGGCGGTATTCGGCCCTTTTTTTATGGCGGGTGATCCTTGGCGAATTATTTTGACAGATGGAATAAGAAATGGATCACATCGCCATCCTGGACAATGTAGTCCTTACCATGGATCGAGAGCTTCCCGTGCTCTTTGATCCCTTTTTCGCTCCCGTATGCCACGAGATCCTCGATGGAATAGACCTCAGCCCGGATAAATCCGCGCTGGAAATCCGAGTGGATCACGCCAGCCGCCTCGGGAGCCCGTGCGCCGATGCGGACGGTCCATGCACGGAGTTCATCCGCGTTATGTGAAAAGAAACTGTGCAATCCCAGGATCCGATACGTGGACCGTGCGATGGAGGCCAAGGCGGATTCGGCAAGTCCGAGGCTTTGGAGCATTTCAGCGCGATCCGAGGGATCGAGTTGTGTTAGTTCGGTTTCCAGCTGCGCCGAAACCGCCACCACCTGGCTCCCTGCATCGACCGCCCGGGTGCGGATCCGATCCACGTCGTGACTCGTGCCGGCCATGTCATCCTCGTCGACATTCGCAATATAGAGAACCGGTTTGGCCGTGAGCAGGTGCAATTCCCGGAGCATGTCCGCGTGCAGGGCATCCTCGAAAACCAGGCCTCGAACCGGCTGGCCAGATTCCAGGCGGGCCCGGCACAGGTCCAGGATTTCGAGTTGCATCTGGCTCTCTTGATCGTGTGCTCGAACCGCCCGCCTGGCCTTATCCGATGCCCTTTCGACCGTGGCCAGATCCGCAATCGCCAGTTCCATATCGACCGTCTCGATGTCACGGATTGGATCGACCGATCCATCCACATGGATCACATTCGGATTCGTGAAACATCGGACAACATGCAGGATGGCATCGACGTCGCGGATATGGCCGAGAAACTGGTTCCCAAGTCCCTCGCCAAGCGACGCGCCACGGACCAGTCCTGCGATATCCACGAGTTTCCAGACGGCTGGAATCACACGGGATCGGTGGAGGTAACGGTTGATGATGTCCAGCCTCGGATCGGGAACGGAAACCGCCCCGATATTCGGCTCGATCGTACAAAACGGGTAGTTTTCGCAGGCAATTCCCGCCGCGGTCAGCGCGTTGAATAGCGCCGATTTCCCAACATTCGGTAGTCCGACAATGCCAGCTTCCATGAGGGATTCGGTCGGTGGAAGGGTTGCGTCCAGGGCCGCGAGGCCTGGCTGATCCTTTGATACTGGCCGCATCGGGAAGTTCCGTTGCGTCCAGGGCCGCGAGACCTGGCTATCGTTTCTTTTTACCATATCCAAAACCAGCCGGCGAGCGGCAAGAGGAGTATCCGGCGATCGCTAGCGGATCTTCCCAATTCCCAGGTAGTCCATTTTCCTGTCGCGCGGCATAATTGTAGGAGATACGAATCTGATCCCCATGACTCGAGGAGATACTCACGATGAGAACAACACGTTCCATTTTTTTCCTGGTCCCACTCGCACTATTTCTTGGGATGTGGGTGCGATGCGGAGTCTTACGCGCCGAGAACGAAGGGCTGGACGACCTGGACAAGGCAACCGAGGCCAAACTGTCATCTCGGGGTCCCGCCGAATTGACCAAGGTGATCCAGTTGCTCGATTCGGCCCTTGAGAAAGGATTGGACAAAGACAATTCGGAATTTGCCGAGCAGCTACTCGTCGCATCCCTGGTTGAGCGGGCGACGATGATCGCAAGCCTGGTTTTGGATCGGCCAGTCCCGCATCCCCGCTGGCCTGAATTCCGTGAAAAAGCCCTAGAGGATCTGAGACGGGCGTTGGATATCGATGATCAGCAGAGTCAAGGGCATCTTTTGGTTGGCCGATTGTTATCGTTGCCGCTCGGGGATCGTGAGGAAGCGATCCAATCCTTTAATAAGGTAATTGAAAACGAAGCAGCGGATCTTAAAACCAAGGCCAAGGCATACATCTATCGAGGGAATATTCAAACCGATGAAAAAGCGGGCCTGGCGGATTTCAACCGGGCTGTTGAACTGCTGCCAGAAGACACGGATATTCTGCGTACCCGCGCCATGTATTTTTTACGCCTCAATCGCTTCACCGACGCGCTTGCCGATCTCGATAAAGCCCTCGAAATCGATCCGAAACATGCCCCGACCCATGAAATCCGAGGGCTCGCTCTGATGATGATGAAACAATTTGATGAGGCATTGGCGGCATTTGATCGCGCAGCCGAACTCATCCCCGAGAGTTCCTCACCGCAACAAAACCGAGCGCGGGTTCTCGCTCTCCAAGGTCAACTCGACAATGCACTCGCTGCTGTTGATAAAGCCATCGAATTGGATCCAAAGGCCATCTCCGCGTGGATGCTCCGTTGCCAGCTCCTGATTGCCCAGGGCAAAATCGATGAGGCAATGAAGGCGATCGATGAAGTCCTCACACTACGCCCGAAATGGGATCAGGCGGTTCGAGTGAAAGCGGAAATCCTTGCCGGTACAGGCCGGATTGACGAAGCAATCAAGTGCCTCGAAGAGGTTGCCCAAGAGGGGCAGAAAAACACTGAGATACAAATACAGCTCGCGATGTACTATATGGTGCAGAAACGGAGCCGGGACGCGATCGTCCTTTATACCGAGGTCCTCCGACGCGAAGCGGATAACCTGCGCGCCCTCCGTAATCGAGCGGATGCCTATCTGAATATCGGCAAACACTCCGAAGCAATCGCCGACTATGAGAAGGCAAACCAATTGAAATCGGATGACAGCGGAGTTCTAAACAATTTCGCCTGGGTCCTCGCGACCTCGCCGTTCGATCAACTCCGGAACGGCCAGCGGGCAATCGAATTGGCCACGAAGGCGTGCGAACTGACCGATTTTCAAGCGGCACATATCCTCAGTACCCGCGCTGCCGCACATGCCGAAACCGGTGATTTCGAGGCCGCCATCCAATGGGCAACCAAGGCAATCGAAGTCAATCGAGCCGAGCAGGACGACGATGGGAATCCACTCGATCCGGAGGAATTGGAGCATCTTGAAAACGAGTTGAAAAGCTACCAGGAAAAGAAACCTTGGCGCGAGCTATTGGAGGAAGAACCAACTCCCAAATCCGAAGAAAACACCCCCTCCGAGGATGCACCCGCGAGAACAATCGATTTCTAATCCCCTCGTGGTGGATTGCTGAACTGGTATGGAAGAGCATCCCGTTAAAACGGATCCGCTAGAATTAAGGGTTCATATCCGGTGGACACCAGCGGTATGGTGTGCGACGGGATTTGGTATTGGCCTGGTCGTCCCGGCGCCAGGGACGATCGCTGGCCTGTGGGGGATTCCGTTGGCGGTTGCGATTTCTTGGATTCCCGGGGAATGGCTCCAGATCCTTGTTATTGCGATGCTCTGTCTGGCCGGGATTCCCGTTTGTGGCCGTGCAGCAAGGGACTTAGGAGGCACAAAAGATCCGGGGGCCATCGCGTTGGATGAAATTGCGAGTATGCCGATTGTCTTCCTGTTTTTTTCACCGATCACAGTCGATTCCTGGGAAATTCTGGCGATCGGCTTTTTGCTGCACCGATTCTTCGACATTATTAAACCACCCCCTGCCCGCCAGTTGGAGCGGCTTCCTGGAGGTTTGGGGATCATGGCCGATGATTGGATGGCGAGTTGTTATGCATTGGCGACTCTCCATGCGGCCGTTTCGGCATGGCTCTGGTGGCATGGTCCGGCTGGATAAGTCGATGGTTGCCCAAGATCGCATGGAATCGCTAAAATTGTTTCCCAAAACTGGTTTCGAACGATCCGTCGCGTTCATTCATTTCCTCCTTTGGCAGATTTCTGGCCTGACACCTGACACCTGACGCCTCATCGTATATCAGGCTTCAGGTTGCACGCCTCAGGCCTGATATCTCCCTTCAACCTTACTCAATTGACGCAATCATGTCCGCAACGATTCTTGACGGGAAAGCACTTGCAAAGCAGATTCAAAATGAACTGGCCGAGTCAGTGATCGAATTTCTCCAGAATAATGGGGCCATGCCCTGTCTGGCGGCCGTGCTGGTGGGTGAGGATCCCGCCAGTGAAGTCTATGTCCGAAACAAGCGGCGTGCTTGTGAGCGGGTTGGCATTGAAAGCCAGCTCCACCGCTTGCCAATGGATGCTTCCGAGGATGATCTGCTCAAACTGATTTCCAAATTGAACAAGGACCTCGAGGTGCACGGGATCTTGGTACAACTTCCGTTGCCACCTCAAATTACGCCTCGCCGCATTCTGCAGGCCATCAATCCGGCAAAGGATGTGGATGGTTTTCATCCAGAAAATGTCGGGCTCCTTGTGCAGGGATATCCCCGATTCCTGCCATGCACGCCCCATGGCATCCAACAGATTCTGATCCGTTCTGGAATTGAAATAGCCGGCGCGCGTGTCGTGATTGTCGGGCGGAGCGATATTGTCGGCAAACCCCTTGCGATTCTACTATCCGCCAAAGCGGATGGGGGGAACGCGACGGTAACTCTCTGCCATAGCCGGACCCGGAACCTGCCGGAAGTCACTCGCCAGGCGGATATCCTGGTGGCGGCGATTGGCCAGGCCCAGTTCATTACTGCGGATATGGTGAAGCCGGGTGCGTGTGTGATTGACGTCGGCATGAATCGAATGGCTAGCGGGCTGGTTGGCGATGTCGATTTCAACGCGGTCCGGGAAATCGCCGGTTGCATCACTCCTGTTCCGGGGGGTGTTGGACCACTCACGGTCACGATGCTCCTCTGCAATACACTGGCCGCCGCGAAGCAATTAGAAACCTAGTGCTCTGTCAACTTTCCATCTTGGTGTTGCCACGGTCGTCAGACCGTGGCACATCGCCCTCGGACGAGCACAGTTACCCCAAATTTTAAGCTTGGTGGAGCACTAGCCGGGATTTTTCGCCCGCTGGCGCAGAGTTTCATAGAACAGGATGGCTGCAGCGACGGAGACATTCAGGCTATCGGCGATGCCGAGCATTGGCAGGCGGACTGGCCGGATATCGTCGCCGATCCATCGGCAAGAGATCCCATCCGCCTCATTGCCAAGGATGATAGCCCCACCCGCGGAAAAGTCGACGTCCGAATAAATACGATCCGCATCGGGGCGGGCGGCATACATGGGGATCGCATGGGCTCGCAGCCAATCCAGAGTATCCTGGGCGGATGTTTCGGCGACTGGAACTGAAAACAAAAGTCCCAAGCTTGCCCGGATGGCGTTCGGATTGAAGAGGTCGGTGCGGCCATCGGCCACAATGATTGCAGCGACTCCGGCCGCATCGGCGGATCGGGCGATCGCTCCAATATTCCCTGGCTTTTCGATATTTTCCAATACTGCGACGATTGGATTCGGAGGCAGACGGAGGGATGAAAGATCATGGAATGGCGCCCGTGCGGATGCCACAACTCCTTCGGTCCGCTGACCGAATGCGAGTTTCATGAAGACATCTTGTGTGACTTGCGCGACTTCAACACCAGCATCCACGAGCGATTGCACTAATCGGCGGCCTTCTTCGCCAGGCAACAGGGCGTCACATACAAAAGCCTCATCGAGTTCAATACCAGCCTGAATCGCATGCCCGATCTCACGAATGCCGTCGATCAGAATTCGATTCTGTTTCTTCCGCTGCCGTCGATCGCGCAATTTGACAGCTCTCTGTACCCGTGCATTCTGGCGACTTGTAATGATGGGAATCGGCATGATTTGTGGAGGGGTGAGGCTTGAGGCTTGAGGGGTGAGGCGTGGGGCGTGAGGCGTGAGGCGGGGATTCGGAATCTTGCATCTCAGGTCTCAAGCCTCAGGCCGCACGCCTTCAAATTATCATCCTTCGGGCCAGCGGGCAAATACACCCGATGGCAGGGATCGGCCGGTAACCGATGTCAGGCGCATGATGCCGCTTTTGGGTATGGTCTGACAATGGTCCAGCATCCCATCGGCCACATAGGCAGCAAGTTCGGCCGGTCCGATTTCCGGGGTATGGCACGTTGCCAGTACGAACAGGGGTTGATGGGCGGTCAGTTCACTACATACTTTCAAGAGCGGCAAGAGATCACGTCCAATCTGCCATTGTTCATTACGTGTGCCATGTCCATAGGATGGTGGATCGAGGATGACGGCATCGTATTGCCGCTCTCGCCGGATTTCACGGCGGCAGAATTTGAGGGCATCCTCGGTGATCCACCGAATGGTCCGATTCCCCAATCCGGAGCGATCCGCATTCCGCCTGGCCCGCATCACACTGTTTTTCGCCGCGTCGAGATGCGTGACCTCGGCGCCCGCCATGGCGGCTGCGAGCGTACTCCCGCCGGTATAAGCGAA
>JAFGFZ010000060.1 GCA_016930815.1 Pirellulales bacterium
ATTTAAGATGAACCACGATAAAAACCTGTACTCTCCCTGCCAAATGGACGCTGCCGTCGTCCTTGTTGCTCTTGTCCTGCCAGCGTTTATCACGCTTTTATATTTCATTATTTTGGGTCAGTTCCCGGCAAGTGCACAGCAAATGGCATACATTGTTGGCAAGGGAATTCAGTTTGTATTGCCAGTTGCCTGGGTCTGGCTGTTTCAACGACAAAGATTTCTATGGAAATGGCCAAGAGCGGATGGGCTTATTGTCAGTGTTTTTTTTGGTTTGGCCGTGATAGCGGCCATGATGTGGATGTATCACTTCTGGCTAAAACCGGTTGGTTATATGGATACATCGAGCGCGGTGGCGAAGGGAATCCAGCAGAAGGTACTAGGGTTCGGCCTTGATTCGACCGCGAAATATTATGGTCTAGGCGCGTTCTATTCGCTGATCCATTCTGGTTTGGAAGAGTACTACTGGCGGTGGTTTGTTTTCGGCCAGCTCCGCCTTCTCGTCCGACTTCGAGCGTCGATTGCCATATCAAGCCTCGGTTTCGCGCTCCATCATATTCTGCTTCTGGGAACCTATTTCGGATATTCCAGCTTGGCGACATGGATGTTTTCTCTGGCGATTACCATCGGTGGTGCGTTCTGGGCGTGGCTCTATTACCGTACGGATTCCATCTACGCCCCGTGGATCAGCCATTTGATTGTCGATGCTGGAATCTTTACCATTGGATATGACATGGTTCATCACCTGTTCTAGAATGTCATATCGCGCGGGGCGTATTGGGCATTTGCTTCATTCCCGAATTCATTTACGGCACGAATACCGATAGGACAAACCAGTATGGATTACGCACTCCCTTCTTTTTCACTCCATGCAAACGTCGTTGATATCTTCAACCGGCAGATCTATCCGGCCACGGTCAATGTTGAGGAAGGGCATATTGCCTCGATTTCGAAAACAAATTCACCGGCTACGTCTTATCTCTTGCCTGGATTTGTCGATGCCCATGTCCATATTGAAAGCTCCATGCTCGTCCCAGGCGAATTCGCGCGGGCAACGGTCGTCCATGGAACCGTAGCCGCGGTGAGCGATCCGCATGAGATAGGCAATGTTTTGGGCGTTCTGGGCGTGCGATTCATGCTGGATAACGGGGCGGACATCCCTTTCAAGTTTTGTTTTGGCGCACCCTCCTGCGTCCCCGCCACGTCATTTGAAACGGCAGGTGCTGGAATCACGGCGAATCAGGTGGCCGAACTCCTAGACGATCCGCGGATTGGATATCTAAGCGAGATGATGAACGTTCCGGGAGTCCTCAATGGCGACCCGCAGGTGATTGCAAAAATCGAAGCGGCTCAACATCGGGGGAAACCGATTGATGGCCACGCGCCAGGCCTTCAAGGGGAAGCCGCGAAAAAATATTTTGGCGCTGGTATCTCAACGGATCACGAATGTTCGACGATAGATGAAGCCATTGAAAAGATTGAGCTAGGCGCAAAAATTCTAATCCGGGAAGGTTCGGCAGCGCGTAACTTCGACGTGCTTTCACCTCTGATTGATGCATATCCCGACAAGACGATGCTGTGCAGCGATGATATCCATCCGGATGAATTACTCACGGGACATATCAACCGACTGGTTCGCCGAGCGGTTGCACATGGATTGGATCTCTTCCATGTATTACGTGCGGCATCGATCAATCCAGTCGAGCATTATCGACTCGCTGTAGGACTGTTGCGAGAGGGTGATCCAGCCGATTTCATCGAAGTCCGATCACTAGAGACATTTCACGTCCATCGAACTTGGATTGATGGGCAACTCGTTGCGGAAAACGGCCAGACCACCATCCTCCGAAAGGAACCAAGAAGAGTGAACCGGTTTGTGGCTAGTGAAGTCTGTAAGGAGGATATCGCTCTTGTAAGTCGAGGTCAAACGGGTCCGAAAGAGGTGGCTGAGTTGGTCCACGTTATTGAAGCCATCGATGGGCAACTTCTTACGAACCGATTGAAGGTACCCGCGAAGGTAGTTGACCAAAAAATTGTAAGCGATCCGGACCGTGATATTCTCAAGATGGTTGTTGTGAATCGGTATGCATCCACGCTTCCTGCGGTCGCCTTTGTAAAAAATTTCGGTCTAAAGCGAGGAGCCATCGCATCGTCGGTTGCTCATGATTCCCATAATGTCATCGCTGTGGGACCGGATGACGAGCAATTGTGCGAGGTGATCCATCTTGTCATGCAGGCTGGAGGTGGTCTTGCGGCCGTTGGAGATGGGCGGAATAGGGTACTACCTCTCCCGGTTGCGGGACTGATGGCGACCGGGCCATGTCCAGAAGTTGGAGCCGCCTATCGCCAGCTTGACCGGATGGCCAAGGACTTTGGTTCCCAGCTTCAGGCACCGTACATGACACTCTCCTTCATGGCCCTGCTGGTAATTCCCTCGATCAAGTTAAGTGATCGTGGGCTGTTTGATGGAGAAAGTTTCGAATTGATACCAACGGCCGTGCCACTTGCTTGAACCACTCGTATGGAACAAGGGACGAGTGACCCTCCTGGTGATACGTTCGGACAGGGCCTGGCCCGGATATCCTGCCGGAAATTCATCGCAGCAGATGGCTTGTGAAAGATGCGGAAATACGATCCGCACAAGACTATGCGGCCTGTCGGCGATCAGGTGCTTCACGTGATGTTACGGAATTCTCTTGTGGTCTTTGAGGAACCATGATTATCGTTACGGATTTCCCATCTGCCGTATCATCGGGCAGCGGCTGCCTATGAAAAGAGGATTGAGTCTGATGGATGAGATGAGCAATTTCCCGGAAGGCCAGTTGTAGCTCGACATGTCCAGTAATTCGAAGCGCGGCAAGCAAACCGAAGAGGCCAATGACAACCACGGATGCGAAGACTTCCATTTGCAAAAATGAGACGGCAAACGCTGCTGCCGCCGTGGTGAGGCAGAGGCTCACGATCGCTGCCAAAGCTTGATGATTGGACAATCCTCGTGCAATTAAACGATGGTGTAGATGTTCCCGATCGGGGGTTCCAATTGATATTCGCCGCAGGCTTCGTCGAGTCATGGCGATCACCATATCCCAGAACGGCACCGCCATGAGTATTGCTGGCAGCAAGAATGAAACAGTTCGGCCCGATGGATCTGGAGCAAACAAGGTCAGTTCCCCAAGGACCAAGCCGATCATCATGCTTCCGGTATCCCCCAGGTAGATGGTGGCGGGCGGGTAGTTGTATCGAAAGAATCCAAGGATGGCACCAGCGAGTGCCATCGCAGCCGTAGCCGCAGCCAGATTGTCTGCATGGATGGCAATCGTGGCGATCGTTGCAGAAAGAATGATCCCGACGGCCGATGCAAAGCCATCCAATCCGTCAAGCAGATTCACGGCATTGATGCACCCGACTAGCCAAATTAGTGCGAGCGGAGCGGCCATCCAACCTGCCGACCAGGTGAATCCAAATCCCGATAATTCCCTAGGAAAAAAACCCATGAGAACCACCGGCGACGCCGCTAAAAACTGGAGGAGCAACTTGCTTCGGGGCCTGAGATTGAAGGCGTCGTCGAGCAGGCCGACCAGTGATAATAGACTTGTTGAGAAAGCCAGAACGGCAGTCAAACGGGCGGGTACCGATTGACCCGGTTGGCGCAGGAGCGCCGCGATTAAGAGAGAAGCACAGAAGGCGATGTAGACCGCCACTCCGCCCCAGAGGGGAACGGGCTTTTTTTGTAGTTTTCTTTGCCCATCGGGGCGATCGATGGCCCCATGTTGTTTTGCCATCGTGCGTATAAGAGGGGTGATCACCCATGCGATGGCAAGTGCGGTCAGGAATGTGATTATCAATAAACTCATGCGAAACTCAAAGATAATTCGATCGAATGTCAACGCCGGATTCTTGGCGGAATGGGAGTGCGTGCTTCCCGGTCCATCCGGAGCCGGCCGCGCATTGCAATATTCAAATCACGGCTTAACGTTGCATCCAGTGGATTCCGTTGCGCGCACCATTTCAGGTGGTGTTCCGCCTCGGCATAGTGCTTGTGAGTCAGCAAATACCGTCCGAATGACTTGCGGATATCGAGAGAATATTCATCGGCTTGAACCGCTTGACGACCGCATCGGATTGCATCGTCAGTCGATTCCAAATGAACGTAAAGCCGATAGGCCTGGTACCAGAGTTGAGCAGATTGGAGCCCTGATGCGTTTTTAGCAGCGGTTTCGGTCCGGCTAGCAAGAGCCTGGCGAAGCACAGCCAGGTCGCGCGCCAAGTTCCTCTTGAGATAGAAAACCTCCATGCGCTGCATTGTATCCAGGTCTGGTCCAAACACCTGCAAGAAGAATTCCACCGGCACGTTGCCGCCAAGAATTTGAATCAATTTCATTTGATACGGTTTACCGGTATGATATGCCTGATGCCAATACTGGACCGCTTTTTCAACGTCATGGCAAAGCCATGCTTCTGTGCCAATTCGCAGTAAAACGTCCCCATCGTGGGGGCGGACACGCCTTGCTTGATCCAGGTAAACACCGGCAAGCGATCCTCGGCCTTCAAGAAAACAAAGATCTGAAAGATAGAGATACCCATCGCCTGCGAATGGGCATAAGGCCGTACCGCGACGAGCATGTCGAAGAGCCAGGTCCAGATATTGTCGAGAAGGCCCAATGGCACGGGATAGCCATTCATCCAGCGCTTCCCGATTTGGAAATTGGGACGCGATAGCTGCATCCCGGATTTGTGAAAGGGGCATGCGATTTGGCGCATCATCCAACGCGATCTCGAAGCGAACGAGACATTGGCCAGCGAGCCGGAGATGCGCCCGGGCATTCTGTGGATCATGGCGAAGCACTTCTTTCAAGAATGTGATCATCGCGTCCGTTTGTGTGGCTCGTTCTTCGATCCATGCCTCTTCCTGGCCGGATTGCTTCAGATTCGAAATGACCGGATAATTCGTTTTACGCATATCGACCGATGTTAGTAAGTACTGATCCCATGCTGGCGAACCTAAAGCGGGACCAATCCGGTTGTTCACCATCCAGAGCGAAAAGGCAACTGTTATTGCCAGCAAACACCAAGCCAGGGCAGCTGGCATCCGGTAATCCCTCTGAGAACCGAACCATGCGTATCGCTTGGTTCCTTGGGAGGCGATGGATCTGTTTGGCGCGACTATAGGATGGGACCTTAATGCTGTGGGCGCGCATGCCAGCTGTGATAGCCGGCAAGCACAGGCCGCGAGAATTGCTGTCGTTGACATTGTGGCGGGAATAAACCAGACGAAATCCCAGACCGAATGAACAACGCTGGCAAGCAAGCTAGCACTTACAGCCGCGACTGCCGTGGCATACCGTCCATCGGGCGCCCGCCACCACGCTCTCCAACACCAGGCAAAACATATGGCAATGGCCAGGCAACATAGAATCACCCCGCCAATACCAGCTTCTAAAGCGATCTGCAGATAGCCGCTCTCGGAATGGGTGAATTCGAGGCCATAGTCTTCTGGAAGGTACGTTGGCAACAGATGCCGATGCGCTCCGATCCCAGCGCCAAGAATCCAAAAATCGGGAATGGCATCCATGTTCGCTGACCACACCGCGCGGCGATATCCTCCGTTATCGAGCCGTTCAACAGAACCACTTGTTAAATCTTCGATTTCCGGAGCCACACGGTCAAAGCCATGAATGGTTATCGCAACGGTCACGATGATCGCCGATGCACCCAGGGCAGCAACTACTTTGCCCGGCAGCAAGCCACGGGACCAATACAGCCCCGCCACTGTAATACATGCTACGACGATAACGAGCATGCCACCGCGCGATGTGGACATCAATCCGGCAAATAATACCGTGCCGATACAAATCAAGATGGCAACTGTTCCATTCGAGCTGGAAATTCGCCCCGGACCTTTTGATAATTCATGGTGTTTATGAACGCGAATGGACGCCGCTAACCACCAGACCAAGGGTCCAATTCCCAAAGCGAGCATATGAGCAAAATGATTTCCGTTATAAAAGGCGGCGGTGACCGATGGTTTAGGAGATCGAAACGGGTGTTTATAGAAACCCAAGTACTTATCTGTCCCCACGACATACTGTACCAAACCAACCGATGCCAGAATGATTGCCGACAAGGCAATCCATCCAAGCATCCGTTCGACATCGCGAAACGTGTGCATGCGCTGGCACGCGACGAGGAATAACAGGCTATATGCCAGAAATATGGCGGCGCCGGCGATTGTCTCTTGCGGGGCTAGCGATACCTGCGACCACAGTCCCAACTGCCCGGCTTCTGAACTGCCTGGCGACCAGAGCGGAATTCGTTCAAGAAGGGTGGGAGATACTTTCGCGATCAACCAACTTGGGAGAGGGACTACCTGAATGACCACGAGTGCCAGACCGAGAAGAATAATCCATGTACCCGCAGTTCGATGCCAGCGGGTGCGATGATCAAAACAGGCTCCCATAGTCCAAGCAATGGCCGCCGTTGCTGCCAGCACAACATAAACGAGACGGCCAATGGGGTATCGCCCGCCGAGAAAGAATGGCGCAAGACACAAGACACAGAACAGTGCCAGGTCAACGGTCTTATTGAAACCAGATGTCGATTGGCGTTGCATTCGTAGAATATCCGAAGGGAATTACAGAGAAAAAATCACGGATGTCAATCCCTGCTGGTTGATTCTTGAATCGAGTTCTGGACTTTCCCTCACGCTGCCCGCCGAGGGATAATACGAACTGGGCTCTGATTGTTTGCAGGGCCGAGCCCGGTGACCGGCATCGAAATTGGACGATCAACGTTTTCTTCTGTGAAATGGTCCTCGTTGGGCATGTTGTCTTGGCTGTCCCCATCGAGCCCATAACCATAGCTATCGGTGTAAGAATAGTAGCCATGCACGTCGCCTCCCAGACCATTGACGACGATGCCGAAGGGTTGGACACCAACACTTCGAAAACCTTCGACGGTCCTGACCACAGCCTGTCTTCGGTTACTCTCGGGCCGAACAACCAGGATCAATCCATCCGTGATCGCGGCAATGATGGAAGCATCGGCGGCTGCGACTGCAGGCGGGGCGTCGATAAGAATCTGGTCGTAGACGGATTCGGCCCAAGCCAAAAGTTCCGCTAATCTCGGGCCAGCGAGAAGTTCAGCGGGATTGGCTTGCCTGGGGCCGGATGGAAGGATGTCCAATCGCTCAACTCCCGATGGCAGCACGTAATGATCGACCAGTTCATTCATGGGGCCACTACCTTGCAAAACCTGGGTCAGGCC
>JAFGFZ010000428.1 GCA_016930815.1 Pirellulales bacterium
GGACATACCAGGGGACGGGAGTCATTTTGGCGATGAGAATAGCTTTCTCTCACAGAAAAGACTCCCGTCCGCTTTTCTTGCCCGTCCCCTTTTCTCGCTCAGCAACAGGAACGTGAACAGACTGGACGCAATCGTCAAGGCACCCATGACGATCAGTATCACTGCCGCCCGGGAACAATCGGAGGGAGGCGTTCCGCCAGGGTTGCGGCGTATGCTTGTTACTGCCTCCGCCAAAGGCATTTGTCTGCCATCCGAGGCCCTGCCTTGTCCGACAATTGCATCAATGCCGATTGTTCCTTTGTTACGGTGCTGGCTCCGCTGATCGGGCACCTTCTCCATTGTAGCCGATAGTCGACGGCGGTGCCGTCGGACCATAACCAGAACTCCGGGAGACCAGACGGCCAGCAACACTCCCGCCACAACGAGACGAAAAATCAAGACCGGCCCTTTCCATTTTTTAGAAATGGGTTGGTCAGGGTTTTGACCCCAACAGAAAAGTTTGCGTTCAGAATGCAATCTAAGGCTTTGATATGCACTTGACTGGGGTTCCAGCCCGACGTCGAAATGTTCAACGTAGATCGCCGGCCACCAGTCTTCCCAGATAATGGAGGCCAGATACAGCCCAACGCCGATGAGAATGCCGGTCCACACGAGCAGATTGATGAGCAATTGAACTGTTGGCCGGAAGCGGTGGCGCCGGCTTGAACAGACCTCGACTGCCGGTGGCGCCGTCATTTGCGATGTTCTGCTGATCTGCTCCACGGCTACCTTGACCTCGCTGGCATGCTGATAGCGCTGCTCGGGCTCCGTCTCCAGGGTTCGGAACACGACTTCATCCAACCGTACGTCGATTTGCACCTTTTTGGACGGTGGAGCGAAGCGTCCGATGGGCAGCTCCCCAGTCAGCATCTCGTAGAAGACGACACCCAGCGAAAAGATATCGGCCCGGTGATCGACCACCTTGGTCCCCTCCATTTGTTCGGGGGCCATATAGTGCGGTGTGCCCATCACCTGCTGCGAGCCGGTCAGTGAGAAATCGGCTGGTCCTCGGCCTAGTAGCTTGGCCAGACCAAAATCGGCGATCTTCACACGTCCCTTCTTACCGAAAACGCCCTCGATTCCGATCTGCCCGGGCGATCACTTGCTTTTCGATTAGATGGCAGAAGAAAGCTTGCGTCAGGTCCTGAGCATCGTGCCTGTCATCCACACGACGTCGGACGTAGGCATATAATGGATACCAATAGATTTCGCAGAGCTGCGCGAGAGCGGTTCGCGATTCATCGAATCCCGCATCCCCAGCGGCCACCACCATGCTCCATTGAGTTGTTGCGAAACGTTCTTTTCCGGCTGCAAGTGACATATTGCGTTGAAAAGGTGGCAGGACTTTGTGAGTGACTTCTTTTCTCCTAAGACTCGTAGGTTCTCGCGCTACTGTCGCCGATATGGTTCAAAGCCACCTGGTAGAGTTCTTTGCCCCAAGGAGTGGGGTAGTCGCCCGTAATGCATGCATGGCAGAGTTGAGTGGCCGGTTTCCCAATCGCGCGGGCGATGGCGTCGACTGGTAAATACCGCAGGGAGTCGGCTCCAATCTCGGACGCGATGGCGGCGCAGCCTGATGCGTCGATCTGGCCATCCCGGAGATATGGGGGCGCAAAAAGTTCGTCGATTGTCGACATGTCGATCCCATAGAAACAGGGGGCGATGATTGGCGGGCAGGCGACCCGCACATGGATCTCGTGGGCGCGGCCAATCTTGCGGATTTTGGACAGGAGGACGCGCATCGTGGTCGAACGGACAATCGAATCTTCGACCAGCAGAATCCGTTTCCCTTCCAGGACCTCGCCGAGTGGCGTGTATTTGGACGCCGCCATTTTGGTCCGGTTGCAAGAACCCTCGATAAATGTCCGGCCGGAATACCGGTTACGAATCAAGCCCTCGACACTCGGTACGCCCAGATGGTAAGCCATCGAATCGGCCGCCGCTTTGCTCGTGTCCGGGACCGGGACCACGACCGTATCAGGCCCAATGGGCAGATCTTCAAGACGCGCCAATTCTTCGCCTAGCGTTTTACGCACCAGGTAAACACTGCGGGCATCCAGCGTGCTTGCGACATTCGCAAAGTAAATCCATTCAAAGAAGCAATGTGCCGTGCGAGGGCTATCGGCAAACGGCTCGATTTGGATCTCTCCGCCCGAGATGGTGATCGCCATGCCGGGCCCCAAAGCGAGGATATTTTTCGGATCGAAACCCAGGTTCAACAGGGCAACACTCTCGCTTGCCGCGGCAAAGAGGGGACCCTCGACGGCATACGACATCGGCCTGATTCCCAGGGGGTCTCGGGCAATGAGCATTTCACCCATCGCATTCAAAAGCACGATCGTATAGGCTCCGTCAAAGCGTTGCGACACGTGATGCATCATTTCGATCAGGGACGGCCGGCGATCGCCAGAAAATTCGCGGCTGATTTCGTGCATGATGATCTCAGTATCGGTCGCTCGCGTTAGATGATGATCATTCTCGCTCAACAGACGATCACGGCATTCGGTGTAGTTCGCGAGCTGGCCATTGAAAGCGAACGAAAACCATTTCCGTTTCTGTAAATGGCGCCGCTCGAATGGCTGGGCGTAGCTCCGGTTGTCTTGGCCGCATGTGGCATAGCGGACATGCCCGATCGCGGCTGGCCCGGCATAGCGCTTCATCAGGCTTTCCGCCTTTCCGCGATGGCTTAAACGAAAGACTTCGCGGACATTCCCCAAGTCGCGATAGGTGTCGATGAGCCGGTCCCGTTGGGGCTGATAGCTTGCGATACCGGCCGAAAGCTGGCCGCGGTTTTGGATATCCAGAAGCATTTGCGGGATCAGCCGGGAGACCTCCTCCGGCCCTTGCGACGGGCAGAGGGGGCTCATTTCAGCGCTTGGCAAATGATAGATCGCCGCGACGCCACACTCGTGAAATAGCTCGCTCATTCGGACTCCACTGGATTGTTCGCAGATACCTCTTTCATGCGGCGGAGCCGCAACCTGAATCAATCGCACCTGCCGGGTGCGACTGACTTACCTCCATGGCATTGGAACAGGCTCTCATACAAGATCTGCGCACGGCGTGTGCATGTTACCAACCTGGAACACAACGCGGCGGATGGCCTCCACCAAGAAGATCCATGTTCTAGCCCGGCTTCCCGACCGGGCCACAACCTACGTCATGCATCTTGATCATCAACTTGTGGCCAACAGTGAAATCCTACAGCCCGTATTGGATTTGATCCAGTGCCACAACCCGAGCGCGGGCTGATCCCACTTTCAGCTCGTAAAGTCGCATTCGGTCCGAATGGAACCGACGCAACGAACTCCGATCCGCACGGGCATCTTTCAGCCCCAGTTCGGCGTCAAGCAGTGCCAATTTGCATTCCTGGAGACTGGTTAGAAAAGGCCGGCTGTAGCGGGAGCGGTGGAATTTCTCGTATTCACGTATTTGTTCTTTGAGGGCATCGATTTCGGCCGAAAGAAGCTCGATTTGGGCGTCTAGACACCTTTGTTTTTTCGGGTATTCGACCTCCAGGTAGAGTCGCTGTTCGATCTGAGCGATTTCAAGTGCCCGCCGAGCATCTGCCAAGGCGGTCTCGACCGACTGGCCGGTGTCTATTTCTGTGGCTGGTGCCGAAGATAGCCCAACGGCCCCAAAGATCAGGATGGACAACAGGGGAGCGAATCTGGATGCCATGGAAAACACGGGACGACCTCCGACAACAAACGAGATCTGTACCTCCAGTGCCTGCTGGTAGATACTGGTTGATGAAAAGGCCATGGACCAACGGCTTAACTCCCATGCTAATTACTGGCATTCCGAGTCGCAAATCGGCTTTTGAGGGCTCCATGGGAGTGCTCCATGGGAGTGCTCCATGGGAGCTGGCTGGCGGCCTGGATGGCACGTTTCGTCGATGCATGAGGGAGTAGGGGGCTCCGCGATCCGATCAGTGAATCATCCGGGCCAGATTATCGCGGTGAATGACCTCATCGTACGGGCGATGGCCAAGAATTCCGGCAATTTCAGTGGTCGGATGGCCGGCGATGCGAAGCACGGCATCATGGCTATAGTTGGTCAGCCCCCGCGCGAATTCGCGACCATTCGCATCGCAGAGTGCCACGACATCTCCTTTATGGAAGTCCCCTTGAACAGACGTGATGCCGACCGCCAACAGGCTTCGCCCCTGTTCTTGCACGGCTCGTACCGCACCCTCATCGAGCCAGATCTGGCCACGTGGCCGTGCGGCCCGGCTCAGCCATCGTTTTCGGGCCGCGATCGCCGGCCCCTCTGCGAGGATCAGTGTGCCGATCACTTCTCCGGCCATGATCCGCCGCAGTGTGCCCGTCTGCCGGCCACTGGCGATAATGACATTTTCGCCGGCGGTTGTCGCAATCCGCGCGGCAGCCAACTTACTCGCCATGCCACCCCGGCTGAGCCGGATTGGTGGCGTGCTGGAATCGTCTGTTGGTTTCCTTCGGCCGCCTGCCTGAACCCAACGGGTAGCCGCGTCCAAGTTGGTGACCGTGGACACGATCTGTGAATTGGGCGCGTCCGGCGGTCCGTCGTAAAGACCGTCTACGTCCGAAAGCAGGACCAACAGGGGCGCCTGTAACAGGTTCGTGACCAGTGCCGCGAGCCGGTCGTTGTCGCCGAAACTGATCTGGAGTTCGTCGACGGCGACCGTGTCGTTCTCATTGATGATCGGGACCGCACCAAAACGGAACAGGGCGAGGAGCGTGTTGCGAACATTGAGATAGCGGGTTCGATCATCGAGATCGTCCGCTGTCAGGAGCACCTGGGCCGCATGCAGACCATGGGGCCGCAATGCCCGATCGTAGGCCTCCGTCAGGCGACTTTGTCCCACGGCGGCCACGGCTTGGAGCTGGGCCAGATCGCTGGGCCGTTCGTGGAGATTCAAACGCCCAATCCCCGCACCCACCGCCCCACTGCTGACCACAACCATCCGCCGATGGCGCTCGACCAGTTCAGCTAGCTCGGACGCCAGGGACACGATGCGGCTTTCGTCGAGGATACCCTGATCGTTGGTCAATACACGTGTGCCAACCTTGACGACGACCGTGTCTGCTGTCGCGGCGATTTCCTGGCGGACCAAGTCGGGCATCGAACGTCAAAAGGAATGTCGAAAAGAGACAGTAGGTCGCTACCGGCCCAATGTTGTATATCCGATCGTGGTCAGGAGGCCACGACACAACAGCGAACCAATGGTATTCCGCAGAGTTCTTCCAAAGACATGGAATTGTGCACGGAACCGCTGATAACAATAAACGAGATGTTTGCCGGATGGAAGAGGAACCTTGTAAGTCGCAGGACCGACGGAAATAATTGATGGATGAAGATGATGAGCCGGAGCATGGATTGCTAGCCATCCATCCAATGCACTCGAATGGAGGGAGGCAGGATGTTGCGTGCATTTATTCGTTGGGCACAGATCCTTACGATGGTCTGTTTTCTCTGGATGCCATCGACAAGGACCGGATTATCCAAACGAGCCATCTCGGCAGAGCATCATCCCCGCCATGCCGGCCGGGGCTCCCAAAGCGCGCACCATCACGGACACAGGCATGTGTCTCCGAGGAGAACCATCTCCAGATACCTGTATTTTTATGGTTCTCCTTATGGTTATTGGCCTGTTGATCGAACGTTCGGTTACTATGTCGGGCCCTTGGGCGCCTGGGTGGATGAGGATTCACCGATCATCTACCCCCCCGTGGTGGCTGATGCCGGAACATGGTTCGGCCCCCGGGCCATCTGGAATCAACTGGGAATTTCCCAGTTCCCCCTGGTGGTGCAGCCCAAGCCGGCAGGAGCACTTCGACCGGGGGCTGGTGCGCAACCTGATCTGGTTCTCGTCCGGCCGGACGAAGGGGCTGTTCCCAAACCGCAACGGGATGTCGCGACATTGGTTCGAGCACGGGATCGGGCACGCAAGCTGATGGATCAAGGGGACACCCAATTCCGCTCCGGGAAATATCCCTTGGCCATCCAGAGGTATCGCAATGCCGTGGCTGCGGAGCCGACGTTTGCTGACAGTTGGTTCCGGCGCGGCTTGGCCGAATTAGGTCTGGCCCGCTACCGCGACGCGATCGCATCGTTTGAACGCGGGTTGCGATTCGATCCGAATTGGCCTGCTTCCCAGTTTCGCCTCACCGATATCTATCCAGACGCCGAAGCGATCGCGGCCCATCGAGAAGCCTTGGCTGCGGCGGCACTCGCCGATCCGGATGAGAGCGGTTTGCTATTCCTGCTCGGATTGCATTTGCATTTTGACGGGCAACCGAAACGGGCCGAACCCTTTTTTCAGAAGATTATCACATTAGGCGAGCATGTGGAGGCAGCCCTGGCATTTCTGCCGCGGACGGAATCGCCCGAATCGCTCCCTATTCCTGCCCAACAGGCTCCACGCGGCCAGGAATTCTAACGATTGGCCGCAATTCCATGGGATCTGCTTGCTTCGCGGTGTTTCGCAAAGCGGCGGCAAAAGTTTCGAGCGCATGAAGTCGACGCGCGAAACGACGGTTGGACAAGGAAACACCAGCGACCGCGGACAAGATGCTCACAAGCAAAAAACAGATGCCGGCCGTCTGGAGCGGAATTGCCAAACCGGCTGGCAAGAACAGGCTGGTTCCCGGCAGGCCCATGCTGGCTGCCAGGCCAACAATCCAAGCCATAAAACCGGCCAATGCAAACATCAGAGCGACCCAGAGACCGGCAGTCGATCCGCCAGAGATCCGCCGACTGGAAAGAAACTCTGCCCCTGGCCGCCGGAGGATCGATCTGCTGGCTAGGTGGGGCACATCGATGCGGTGCTGCGGTGATTCATTGCCCTGTTGCTCCGGATCACTGATCAGCTCACGGCCCAGAAGTCGTTCAATCCGTTTTAGACGTTCTGTAACAGCCCACTCATTCAGATCAACGGGAGGACGAATCGATACAAGATCGGCATCCAGCTCGACGCCACAATCCAGGGGTGTCGTCAGGCAGTGACATTCAGGATCCTGTTGTGGGATGGAGAGTGGGGATGAACACCGCGGACACCGCCCGCTGCTCACCGAAACACTGGTCACGATTGGTACATCCTGCTGGCACGTCGGGCACCACATCGCCTTGCCTGGTTGTCTGGACAATGAAAGCATCGACAGGCGGCCCGAGTCCGCCGTCCCATAGGATCCATCGGTAGATTGAATGTTAAACTATAACGAATTCGCAGACTTTGACGAGAAAATGGCGGGCCAGGGCTGGCCTGATAAAAACTACAACCCAATGCCTTCTTGGAAGCACAGCAGTTGTTGCACATGGAGTGATGGTTGGCGGTTTGCCCCCTCGCCCAACGCCGTTAAGTATTTTAAGCCTGACAGGTTCGTGTTTTCCGCAAATTTCGCACTTGAACACATGCCAGCC
>JAFGFZ010000429.1 GCA_016930815.1 Pirellulales bacterium
AAGTACTTGGGCTGCGCGGGAATCGGTTCAAATGTTTTACGCAACCGGCTCATGAACTGATCGGGGGCCCTGGTTTGCAGGGTTCCGGGAAGCCCCCAGACGTTTTGCAAAAGTTCACTTCTTGGGATGACTCGCCCCTCGTTTTCGGCGAAATATCGGAGCAGACTCATTTCCAGGTGCGTTAACCGCACCAATCGGTTGCCGACTGTCACTTTGAAGGTAATGAAATTGATCGAGGCGTTCGCAAATTTGAGCACCGCGATTTTGTCAGCTTCCTGTGGCGATTGGCCAACGAGGGAACGTCGAAGTGCCAACAGATTCCGCACGCGGCTGAGAAACTCATCCAGGTCGAACGGTTTTGTTAGATACTGATTGGCTCCGACATCAAATCCGCGAGCGCGATCTTCAGCCAGAGTTCGCGCCGAGAGGATGAGTACCGGTAGATTCTTATCCTTGACCCGAATTGCCTCGCATACTGCGTATCCGCTCATGCCGGGGAGCATTAGGTCGAGGATCACGAGGTCGACATCATTGGCGTTTGCATCGAGTGTCGTTAACGCCGATGATCCATCTTGCACTATTGTGACTCGATAGCCTTCGGCGTCAAGATTGTACTTAATCCCCATCGCCAAGTGCTCTTCATCTTCCACGATCAGGATGTGATCACTTTTGTTCACGGTCACGCCTTCATTGGAAGTTGCACTTCAAAGACTGTTCCGGAACCGTGGGTAACATCGCGTACTCGGATCCGGCCATGCAGTTTCTTGACCAATGTACGTACGATGTAAAGTCCCAGCCCTGTACCGGGTTTTTCACGTTCGAGTTCAACGCCCAAGCGTATGAATCGCCCAAAGATCTTCCGCCGCAGATGCGAAGGGATGCCCTCTCCATTGTCTGCGATCCTCGTGATCGCATGACCATTGGTTCCAGGAGTTAGAGTTACCTTCACCAGCGGTTTCGGCCCAGCATATTTTATCGCATTGTCCATTAAGTTACGGAAGATCAATTCCAAGTCGATGCGATTCGCACGGATCACGCATGGTTTCATATCCCACTGAATAGTATCTTCCGGAATGCGATAGTTCATGCAAACCATATTGGCGATCTCTATCAGTAGCTTATCCATCAATACATCCTCGGTTTCTGCGTCGATATGCTCCGAGTCCAGTCTCCCGGTGTCGAGCATCTGGTTGATCAGCCGATCGAGTCGATCGAGATCATCGAGCATGAAATCGTAGAAAGCCGTTTGTTGCTTCTGGTTTACTTTGTGGCGATGCAAGGTCTGTAGATAGAGCTTCATCGAAGCGATGGGTGATTTCAACTCATGCGTAACGCTATCAATGAAATTCGATTGACGTCGGTTAAGATTAATTGCCTTGACCGATAGCATCAAATACTGCACGACTCCCACGACCAAGATCACAATAAAAGTCGTGCCCACGGAAAGGAATGTCCAATGCCAACCGGCGAAACTCGGCTTATCGATGGCTCCAAAGACATTTAACAGGATCCATCCCACCGTCAACACAATCAATAGCACGATCATGATGACTGCCAGGGCGATCGACTGTTGGAGGGAACTTCGGAGTGGCATGGGAGGTAGTTCTGGCTGATTAACTCAATCTCATGGACAACATTGGAATTGAGCGTAGTTGAGATGGCAAAAATTCGTCAACAAGGGCACTACCACGTTTCGTTGCTGGCGGGAACAAAACTATTACAAATCCTTTACTCTGCGCATACATAGTGGCCAATCATATTTTGACGAATGGATCTACAATAATAAAGACTAAATAACTTATTCTGGCAAGATTGGCCATATTGTGGCCGGTCTCCTGAGCGAGCCACAGGCTGTCAACAAATAGCTTCCCGACGTTTTGTTCGAGCCCCAAATAAATCAATCCAGAAATATACACAAAGATTTATTATGAATGCACCTGTTCGTCTTATACAACTGTCAAACCAAGACCAAAAGCCAACCCATCCCCTCAGGACGCGCAGCAATGTTTTGCTCAGTAGCGTTTTCGGCCCTTATGCACAAGACGATCAGTATGGCTCGCGCAAGATGAATCCGATGGAATTGTACCATAATCAAGTCACGCGCGTTCAAGGGCCTTTTTCGCTGCGCATGTTCCATCGAAGTTGGGGGCTAATGTTTATCCAGTCCAATATCGATACACCATGCACGCTACTGGATTTTCCCACACTCGATCGCTTCATTCGTGAGATTCGGGACAACAAGTACGATGTGGTGGGAATTTCCAGCATCCTCTTGAATATCCTGAAAGTCAGGAAGATGTGCGAGTTGGTTCGCCATCATTTGCCCAAAGCGGAAATCGTCGTGGGTGGGCATATCGCTAACTTGCCCGATTTGAACCACCGGATTGACGCGGATTATATTGTCCGTGGCGAAGGAGTCCGCTGGTTCCGCGAATTTTTGAATGAAAATCCCGACCGTCCGTATCAACATCCCATGATAACTTCAGGAATTGGAACGCGTAATATGGGGATCCGTTTACCAGACAAGCCGGGAGATGTCGCGGCCACCATCATACCCTCGGTGGGTTGCCCCTTGGGGTGTAATTTTTGCTCCACCTCGGCCATGTTTGGCGGCAAAGGAAAATTCATCAACTTTTACGAAACCGGTGACGAATTATTCGAAGTCATGTGCCAAATTGAAGAAACGATGCATGTTCAGTCATTCTTCGTGATGGACGAAAATTTTCTGCTGCACCGAAAACGTGCCTTGCGACTGCTGGAACTTATCGAAGAAAACGATAAAGCGTGGTCACTCTACGTATTCAGTTCAGCGAATGTGCTCTGTACCTATACAATGGAACAACTGGTTGGACTCGGAGTTTCGTGGGTTTGGATGGGACTGGAAGGGGAGAACTGCCATTACAACAAACTACACGGTGTTGATGCCCATGCATTAGTCCAACGCCTGCAGGCGAACGGTATCCACGTATTGGGTTCTTCCATCATCGGGCTGGAAAACCATACTCCAGATAATATGGATGAGGTCATTGACTACGCGGTGCGGTTCAACACCGATTTCCACCAGTTTATGCTCTACACGCCCCTTCCTGGCACCCCCCTCTATGATGAACTTGACGCTCAGGGGCTCATGAAAAATCACGCCGAGTATGATGACGGCGACATCCATGGGCAATCCATCTTCAATTACCGGCACCCACATATTAAAAATGGCCAAGAAACCGAATTCATCGAACGGGCTTTCCTTCGTGACTTCGAGGTAAACGGCCCCAGTGTCGTACGCGTATTTCGAACCACCTTGGCAGGGTGGAAACGGTATAAGAACCATCCCAATCCGCGCATTCGACGTCGATTTTCCCATGAAATCAAGGGCTTGGCTACCACATATTCCGCCGCCGTCTCCGCAGCAAGGATCTACTATCGAAAGAATCGATCTCTCTTCACTCAAATCAAGAGCCTGCAACGGGATCTTCATCAAGAGTTCGGATTCAAATCACGGTTGATGTCACTCTTGGGCGGTCCCTACATCCATTGGAAAATCCTCCGCGAAGAGCGTCGACTCGCCAAGGGTTGGATTTATGAACCACCTACATTCTACGATAGAAACTACGTCGGAAAAGATGGGGGTCAGGCACGAATGACGCGTCCTTTAGCGGAAGCGGCTAATCAAGTCAGAAAAACACTAAGCACTTGACGATGCAATATTGCATGATGAAGCAAAGCTTCCCGATCGCCAACACCATGACGAACACTTCAGCTCAGCACGTCCAAGATCAGCGAGCATCGCAATCAGCAAGGCAATTCATCATGTCATCATGGGCTATTCGCGTTTTCGTTGCGTTGGCCGATCCGTTCCCCTTTCGTTGCGCCGCCTGATCCGTTCCCCCCGTTCTTGGGCCTCCATTTTGATATTTTTGGGCAATCCCGGCATTTCCAAAACGGCCATAAGGTCCTCGGCCGATTTTTTGTCTTCATGAATCGCTGAATACACAAGTGCCCGATTGTAAAGCGCCATTGCCTTCACATCGGCCGGAATATGGGGTGACTGAATTGCGGCTGAATAATCGGCGATGGCGCCGTCGTAGTCGTGCTTATTCGCCTTTGCCATACCGCTGCGATACAGAGAGAGAGCCTTTCTGCGATACGAAAACCAGCTCTTCATCCAGGTAGTGAAGTTAATAGCGGTGCCCTTTCATCACGAGAGTACGCCGCGGAACGTCGGCACCCGAACAAGATCATCTTGGCACAGTCCACATGTTGATACTGCCCTCAGCGAACAATATAATTTGAACCAGAACCGCTACTTCTTCTTGGCCTCACGGTAATCAGATGATCCAACCAGGGTGAAGAGAACAACCTCCTCGCCGGTGGCGGTGCTGATGTCGTGGTGCAGGCTCAACACCTTGAGGCCGGTGACGTCCTGGACCATTGTTTCGAGGACCGGACGGGCCATTTCAATCAAGTGAGTCCGTACCTGTTTGAGCAGGTCTCGCCCTTTCTCAGCCGGGAGCGACTTGACGAGATGCTGCTCGGCAGCGGTCAGAACGCCTTGAAGGCGGACTACGAGGAGATCATTGAGCAGGTGGGTGTGAATATCCTTCGGGCCCCGGCCCATGTAGTCCTGCTCAAAGTGACT
>JAFGFZ010000430.1 GCA_016930815.1 Pirellulales bacterium
AACCGTCCCATCTCCGTTGGCATCGCCGTTATCGTTGTTGGTTTGGCCGGTTAGGCCAAGACCAATCTGCCAGATCAGGAAATCGTTTCCATCGACGATATTGTCGCCGTTGAAATCGGCGTTGTCACCGCCTGGGGTCCAGGTTGGATCGACCAATTGCAGGGCCGTGCTGGCTTCAATCAACTGGCTTGTTAGACCGACTGTTGTGATTGGCCAGAATGCACCTGGGACGAATCCCGTGGACAGGTAATCGCCTACAGCGGCCCAGACTTCGTAAAACTCACCGCCGCCGATTTCCAGCGTGTAACCCTGGAAATCGTACTCACCCTCATCGATCGTTATTAGTCCAAACGTGTTGGCGTTGCCGGTGGGGGCGTTGTACTCGATCCCTAGTGTGCCGTCGAAGTCGATGTCGGATAGACGAGAAATGGTATTGCCATTGAAGTCATAAACATTGGTGAAATCGACTCCGTCGATCTCGAAGTGGCAATTGTCATCGGAGAACATGGCGAATGTGAGCTGCAAGGTCTCACCTGCCACACCGTCGCCGTCATCGATCCGCAAGCGGCCGGTAATGCCAGTCTCAAAGTCGTTGACATCACCGCCAGACGTGTTGCATGGGAAATGATTGTTGAGTCCAGAGACCTGGAGCGCGGCACTTCCCGCACCACCGCCTCCGGTGTTCCGCAGCGCAATGGTCTGGACTGTACCATCGAACACCCATTCGTCGGGGAATATATTTCCCGCTCGGGCATCCTCAACATTAGTCGGCGTCACCGTGATATCATAGGCACTTTGATTGGTTATCGAGGTAACGCGTGCCGCGCTGACAAGTTTGACCGGCGCGGGACCGGCGAACGTCTGTTCCTCGATCGACGTACCACCCAGAGGGAGCCAACCTCGCTGATAGACCAATGTATTCGGGGGCACGACCATGGTTCGATAATCACCCTGCATCATTGTCATTTCCCAAAACGCGCCGCCTGCATTTTCAAAAGCGACACATTCGATGTCGTAGACGGCGTTGTCGGCGAGTGTAATGACGCCCCGGGAATTGCTGTCGCCCGTGGGTAATGGATACGTGAGTGTCCCGGCCAGGTCGAGTTGCCCAAGTTCTCCTTGACCCGTGAAGGGGACTGGATTCCCATTCACGTCCAGGAACCGCAATGCGAAGCCATCATCACTATGGAACCGGACCGACCAGTCGCCGCCCTTTCCGGCCGGGACGTAAACGCGGCCCTTGATAATCGTCTGGATGCTATCATCGTCGACTCCCGAATTGTTCGAGAGGAATGGAATTGGGGTTGTGCCGACAACGGGACCTCCAGCTCCATTGGTATCGGGATCGGCTAGATCCAGGGTTGCCACCTGCCCGTCGTACCATGTTCCGCCCATGCCTTGGATAATATTGATGGCAAGGAGTACGTTTGCCGTATTCCCCATTCCACGGACTTCGCGAACTCCAAGCAATCCCGCCGCACCGTTCGGGCCGGGCATTGGTGTCGTCGGAAAGAGTTGTACCGGAATAACGGGATATGGCGGATCGGTACGGGTTGATGGAAAATCGACACCCGCCACCGGCTGCGTTGCGGAACGGACTTCCCATTCGATCAGATACGGGCGGACAATGAAATCTTCTTGAGTCGACGTGCCGGGATAAAGGGTTGGTGGTACCGGTTCGTCCACTCCCCAGCCAATTTCGTTGTCATTCCACAAGCCGCCGGTTGTCAGCTCGCCTGCGTCTTCACCGCCACCGGCATCGTTCGGTTCGCCAGAGCCCCAATTGGAATAGATGAACAGCGTGTCGTCCACCCACTGCCAGTTTCCTTCATAGGGGGTCCATGTGCCGTCTCCAACGCCCTCACGGTCCGTCAGGCCGATCCAGGTACTGCCTGTGATCAATCCTGTGAGGAACGAGTTCTCGAAATCGTCGGTGATTGTGACCAAGTGTCCCGTCGCCGCGCCGCCCGTGGGATCGGTCAGGCCTGGGATGAGGCCATAGGCACCCGACCAGAATGTCTGATTCCCTGTCACAAGCTCATAGATGTTCCACGTTCCCCCTTCCCCATACTGCCCCGCATACAAATTGCTCGCTTGTGCCTGCATAGGCAGGGCCAGCATGGCGGCCATGGCCGCAAAAATAAATAATAATCTCGTCATTGGCATGATTTCCTCCCAGTCAATACAAAAGAGTCCACAAAAATCGCCTCTCTCCAAGAAAGGAGCGAACCGGTACTCCAATCATCCAGAGAAGAGTGTATCGATATAAAAAAACAATTCGCTACAGTGAGGATAACCGATACAACTCCTTTTGTCAAAGAAATAATCCATTCTCCCTGGATTAATCCGTTGAATCAGGAGACGTGAAGGCCGGGAGACACCTGACGTTGTTTGGCGTTCGTCGATCGGAGTCTCAGCTCCAAAGGGGCGTCGCTATCATAGCCCAGGGTGAAGAGACGGGAGGGTACCGACCGTCTCGTAACCCTGGAGTAGGTAACGCAATATTCTATAAAACCCCAATGGGGTGGCCCTAAACGGACATTTTTTTAGGGCCACCCTTTCAGGGTTTTCACTGGGGTTGGAACGGGAACCCAGGGTTGCGCCAATGCTCGCAGGGCTCGCATTGGCTTCACCCTGGGCTTGTATAAGGTCGCCTCCTTGGGGCTGAGGCTTCGATTGATTTGTGTAAAACAAGGAGAGCAACCCCCCAGGAATCTGTTGGTTTGAATCCATTTTGGCTCAAGGCCATATTCACACCGGTACGAGGCAATGGAGTAAGATGCGCGCACCGTGCGCGCATCTAACACGGTACGACTCTAATTCATTCTCCGGATTCGGACCTCGATATCGGGATTGCCGCCCAGTAGCCGGACCAACTCGGATGGATCGGTTTCGCCGAAGTGGTAGGGGTAGACAATCTTCGGATGGAACATCCGGACGGCATCGGCCACCATCTTCGGGGTCATCGTGTAGGGCACGTTCATCGGCAGAAATGCCACGTCGATCTCTTTAAGATTAGCCATTTCGGGGACATTCTCGGTGTCTCCGGCAATGTAGACTCGCAAGTCACCGAAAGTGACTACGTATCCATTTCCAATTCCCTTCGGATGGAAGGGCTGCCCCGGCTTCCGCTCGTGGACGATATTGTAAGCTGGCACGGCTTCGATTTTGAGGCCTTCCACGGTCTTGGTATCGCCGTTTTTCATGACGGTCCCCCGCCCAAGCTGCTTCGCGCAGGCGGCCGTCAGGATGAGTGCTGTCTCCTTGTGGCTGATCTGGTGGATCGCCTCCTGATCGAGATGATCACCATGCTCATGCGTGATGAGGATCAGATCGGCCTTAGGCATTTTGGAATAGTCGGCGTAGCGGCCAACCGGATCGACGTGGATTGTTTTACCGCCGAACTGGAACATCAGCGTGCCATGGCCAATGCACGTGATGGAAAGGTCGCCGCCAGAGGTTTTCAGCGTGTCCACTTCAAATTTCGACGGCCGGGTTGCCGCGGACGCGAAGAATAGCGGGCACAATACAATTACCGTGATGCAAGTTTTCATGTCGAGGCTTCTTACTTATATGAGGGTGTCCGGGAATTTGATACGCTGGAATTTGCGGTTTTCGGGAGGGCGAGGCTCCTGCCGAGCCGCATGCCGGTACTAGAGTTCCGGCTCAGCAGGAGCTTC
>JAFGFZ010000431.1 GCA_016930815.1 Pirellulales bacterium
CATATTGCTATACCACTTCCACCGCAGCCAGGGATTCGACCTCCAGGTTGTGCCCTTCATGGATTCGGAGCTGAGGGGCCTTTTTGCCACCCGCGCACCCAAGCGTCCAAATCCACTCGGGCTCTCCGTTGTCCAACTGGACAAGATCGAAGAAGGTGTGCTACATATCCAGAACGTGGACATTCTCGACGGAACCCCGCTTCTGGATATCAAGCCTTATGTTCCGGAATTCGATGCGGTCTTGAAGGTTCGGACCGGCTGGCTTGAGACAGCCAGGAAGAGCATACCAGACCGTAAGTCGGATGATCGGTTTGTATAGGATTGCGAACAAGCGGCTGCACTGGAAGGCTAACCGCCGCCTGTGAAGGCCATGTTTAGCAGGCGGAGGAGATGACATGAACCAAGATGACAACGTGCTTCAGAGAACCTTCCGACGTTCACGAGTCTTCTTACCGGTCATCCATCCGGTTTCCAAGAAAACCGCCCTGGATAGCATCCAGACGGCAGTCCAGTCTGGAGTGGACGGGATCTTTCTGATCAACCAAGGCATGTCTTATGACCAGGTTCTTGAGTTCATTCCCGAAGTCCAACGGCTCTACGAGGATCTATGGATCGGGGTGAACATCCTTGGACCTGAACCAGAAGAAGTCGTCGACCTTGTTGCCGATCTTCCGGTCGGCGGTATCTGGTCTGACAATGCCGATATTGATGAGCAATCAGAGTTGCAACCTGCTGGAGAGCGGTTTCAACAGGCACGCCAGAGAACCGGGTGGGCGGGGCTTTATTTTGGTGGAGTTGCCTTCAAGTATCAGCGACATGTAGCTGATACCCTACTGCCCGATGCAGCCAAGAATGCGCGGCCATGGATGGACGTCATCACTTCCAGCGGGCCAGGGACGGGGTACGCCGCATCGGTCGAGAAGGCAAAGGCTTTACGATCCGGGGCTGGCACACATCCGTTGGCGTTGGCCAGCGGCGTCAGCCCGGAAAACGTAGCCAAATTTCTACCCTATGTAGATGCCTATCTGGTTGCTTCGGAAATAGAAACAGAGAAGTATTCGGGAGTCTTGGTGCCTGATCGGACAAAACTGCTCGCTGAAAGAATTCATCAGTGGGATCTGAACAAATCCGAACCGGCAGGTGCAGATGACGCTTTACCGCGCGCCTGACCTGCACCGTTCAAACGGCTAAAAAAACAAGATGAATAGTCGCGAACGAATTCGTGCTATGATTGCCGGCCGGCCGGTAGATCGCTGCGGCCTTTGGCTTGGCAATCCCCACAGTGATAGCTGGCCTGGTTTGCATGCCTATTTCGGGACGAAGGCCGAAGAGGAGTTGAGGCAGAGGCTCGGAGATGACCTGCGTTGGATCTGCCCGCAATTTTTCGCCGGCATCTATTGCGATCCAGATGGCCATGGCATGTTCGAGGCCGGTTTGAACAAGAAGTCGCACGGGCAGGCAGGACCGCTGGCCGACTGCACGGATGTGCGTGAGGTTAATAAATTTCCCTGGCCCAATCCGGACTACCTGAAGTTCGATCCATGTCTCGACACGTTACGTCATGCTGGAAACGTCTACCGGGCGAGTGGTTTCTGGACCTGCTTCTTCCACGACGTCATGGACCTGTTCGGCATGGAGAACTACCTGGTAAAAATGTACACGCACCCCGATGTGGTGCATGCCGTGACGGATCGGGTCTGCGAGTTCTACTTCGAGGCCAATGAGCGATTCTTCGCCGCGGCCGGTGATGAGATCGACGGATTCTTCTTTGGCAACGATTTCGGGACGCAGCTTGACCTGATTTGCGGACCTGCTCAATTCGATCAGTTCATCATGCCCTGGTTCATTCGTTTCACGGAACAGGGGCATGTCTATGGTTATCAGGTCCTGTTGCATTCCTGTGGCGCGATTCACAGGATAATCGACCGTTTTATCGATGCTGGAATCGACTGTTTGCATCCGCTCCAGGCTCGAGCCACCAATATGGGGGCCGAGACGCTTGCCCGTGATTTTTGGGGCCGCATCGCTTTCATGGGAGGAGTTGACACCCAGGACCTTCTGGTCCACGGGACACCGGAGGAGGTGCGAGCCGAAGTCCGCCGAATCAAGGCGCTGTTGGGACCTCGCCTTATCGTGAGTCCTAGTCACGAAGCATTGCTCCCGAATGTCCCGCCACAGAATCTGGAAGCCATGGCTGAGGCGGCGATTGAACTATGAAAGAAACCTAACGCCTCAGGCATCGTCACGCAGATTACTTACGTGGATTCCTACCCTCTCCGCGTAAAAATTCAACACGATCGACAGCGGAGCTGCCCGCATACATGCCCAGAGGACCCCGGCAGCCCCCCTAGAATCGCCCCAGACGCGTTCTTGCGCGCGATTCGATGGGAAACACGTGTCGACGAACCGGCCGCTAAGAAGTCTTCTAGGGGCCTTATTTGGCATGGTGTACAATTGTATCAAATTATGATTTGATATCATGCGACAAGAGTGTGGCTATGTTCTGCAGATTGAGTGCGAATATTCTATTTCGGCTGATAAAGGTTGATAATAAGCCAGTGGTTATCATTAGCTGGATTTCCATCGGTCATGGTGTGGCGAATAGTACCAAAGTGTCTCGGTTTGAATCGAATGCCATGAATTGATTGCCTACGTCTTTTGTTCATGAAACAAATCTCCATTGGGGCCTGTTGGTTATTGGGTTGGGATGGGCAAATAATCAGTCAATCTCCATGCCATTTCCGCCAGACGTTTCTGGCATTTCGGAGAAACCGCCTAGCCGGTGCGGTGGGTGGATCGCAGTTCATGCAGTGCCGTCGATCGTATCCGTCCCACCACGCATCGATGCCACCGCAGCAATCGAATTCGATTGGATCGAAGGCCTCCGTCCACGGATCGCTTTCGACAGGCTCCAGAACAGCCGGTTGTGGGGGATTCGCGACTGGTCCCAAAACGCCTTCGGGAGTGGATTTTGGCTCGTGTTGTGGCTCAGAATAGAGCCAACTCGGCCCCCATTCTGGTCCGCGTGGTCCGCGATGGTCCGCGACCCTCTTAATTGCAGCTCTAATTAACACCATATGATTCCTGCCCTTGTTGTTTAATGGTTTTTCTCATGCGTGATGAATCTGAAACTGTGCGGACCATCGCGGACCACCCTATTTTTCTCGAGGTTTTTGAGACACCCATCGCGGACCACATCGCGGACCACTGCGGACCAAAAGGTTCCATATCGCGGACCACAACCACTAAAAACCATCTTTCAAGCTTATCTCTTCGTAAACTCGTTTTCTGTCGTCGCCTTCTCGCGGCCGTTTTCGCCGAATGCCAGGATGGGCCGCCAGCAAATCGCGGCCGAAGGATTGGACGGTCCCCACGTACTTCTCGCGGCCCTGTTGTTTGCACCACGATTGCCAGGCCGAAAATATCTCTGCCACTTCGACAGCTTCGGTCGGGCCGACTTCGCAACAGTCACGGACGAATGCCGCCACGGGACTCGCCAGGTCATTCATCTCTCCCAGGGCTTCCAGGCCGCTATCCGGCTGTACAAATCGGCCACGCTCGCGAAGTCGCCGCCAGCCCTCAATTGACCACAGCAGGATTCCAGGCAACTCGGTCAACAATCTGTCGGTCAGGCCATGATCTTCCTTTCCATAGAAGCTCCGAATGGAAGAAAGCAGAATCATCCGAGACTTGATGGCCCCGCTGGCATCGCTTAGCCGAGGAAGCTCGTTCGTCAGGATCAGAAATCGGGCTGACAGACGGCATGTGATTGGCCGCATGTTCTTGCGATCCACCGTAATTGAATCTTCACCGCTGATGCTCAGCAGTCGCTCCACGATGGCAGCCTGATCGGGGCGTCCACTGAGCCGGGCATCGGAGACAATGGCCAAACTCTTGCCGATCAAGGGCCACAGACCGAAATTGGTGGCCAGTCCGGAAAGAGTCGGTGCGGCGACGTTGTCGCTGCCAACCAGAGCCGTAAGGACACGGGCGATGGTCCCCTTGCCGGAGCGTTTGGGGCCCACCAGCAGAAAGATCTTCTGCTGCCGCGTATCCGGTGTGAGACAATACCCAAAAATCTCTTGCAGCGTATCAATGCATTCCCGATCGTCCGACCAGATCGAATCAAGGAAATCCAGCCAGACAACCGGCTTGGGCGCATTGCAGGTCCACCTCAACCTGCATGGCAGAGGACGTAAAAAACGCCGGTGTCGCGTTCACTACATACGGATCAATGCAATCCACCAGGGACGGCAAATGCAAGATCTTGTTTTTTGTGGCAAGACATTCGTTGGGATTGAATCCATCTGGCGATTTTCCTATCCATTGGGGCGGTTGGATCGTGGATCGCAGGATTGCCTTTGCCCGAAGGTGTTCCAGGACGTCCGTCACATGGGATGTCTTGACGAAAATCCAGTGGCGATTCAGGTAGTTGACTACTTCGGCCCGGATTTCATCATTGGTCTTTTCGGTATATTGGCCATTGGACCAAAACCAGAAGGATCCCAACCAATATCGCAGCCGACAAATCCCGTCACGTTGAGATGCCGATAAAATCCGTTCCGCCTCAGCCGCCGGATTCATGTTTTTGGCGAAGTCCATCAACTCACCCGGCTCGGGGGGATCCGGTGGCTCTGCCTTGTTCACAAGTACATGAAAGGCATGGATGCCATGGGCGACAATGAAATCGTCAACTCCCTGCTTCTTTCCGTCTGGTTTTGGAGGAATTCTGACAATTCGGACGGTCGCTCCATGCTGTTCTAATGTCGCGGCCAGCAGACGTTCATTTTCGAGTACGTTCGAATTGTCGATTGCGTCACTATCGAAAATAATAAGAACGCAGCGGCCGTGCCATTGGATGCGGTCCAGGTCGGGATGAAGGGCCGATGATTTTCTTGTGTGCCAGCAATCAACACCGGTTAACCCTAGACAGGCTATACCGTATTGTGTCACACATGCCAATTTCTTTTCTCCTTCCGTAATACCGAGAACCAGTTTGGGGTCATAGAAAGCCTCATAAACGCCAGGCGGGACATAAATACGAACTCCCCCGCCAACTGGGCTGAGATATTTGCAGGGCTTGCCATTTTTTTGAGGTGGACGGTCCGGCTTCACGCGATACAAGACCGTTGCACCGGATTCATCAATGAATGGAAAAACGAGTCCCGGCCCCTGTTTCCGGTCCCACTTTCTCCGGTTGAGCATCGATGCCAGCTTGATGTGGTTGGTTTCGCTCCGGATCTTGGCGGCCCGGATTGTATCGTCCGACAATCCGCTGGCACGAAGCTCGGCCAGGTGATGCGGTAACAGACCGGCAATATGGCCATTGCGATCGGCTGTAATTGTGCCAGGTTGGGTGTCCGTACTACTCATCTTTTAAATTCATTCTCCAAGTCGAATAAAACTCAACCGAGCCATGACATCGCCGCGAATCTCGGTTTCCTGTTCCCGTGCGAAGGCAAGAATTTCAAGATCGATGTTCGCTTCGATACCAGTAGCAACGATCTGGGCCAGGTCATCAGGGCGGAGTGCTTCGGCCTGAACGGTCCAATCGGAGTCAAAGGATCGTCTATCGGTGGTTTTCGGGGGCGCGGTAGGAAGGTCATATTCGGCTTGCTGCTCAGGAGTCACCGCCAGGCGAATCAGTTCGACATCACCGCCGTAGTGTCCCAAAAATGCCTGAACATCTTCGTCCAAGTTGTTGGCGATATGCACGCCCGACGGATCATAGTCGCCAATGTGGAGCAACTTTACCGGCTTGCCGATAGAACTGAGTCTTACCGCCAGATCATGTTTGTGTGTTGTGGAGTTGAAACCGCCACAGCTACAAACATCGGCCCCATATCTTTGGGCAACCGTCTGCAACTGGGGGACCATCCCACCGGCTTCACAGTGCACTTCAACGTGAAAAGGCTGAAATCGCATAAGGTCCAAGGAAAACCGTTCTGCTGAATACCGCACGGTGGCGATGAATTGCTCGGCATCGGTGTACCCGTTGTGAAGCCGTTCAATGATCCCATCATCTCGCAAAGCATTCCAAGGAACCTTCCAGGGCCGATTTCTTGGTTCACGGCGTGCCAGGTTCAGCTTTTCGCAAAGAGAATCATATGCTGTTTCGGTTTTCGGATAGTCACAGGTACCGACCAGCCGGTAGAAAACCTGTCGCAGTGTCAACGGCCATTGGGTACGGTATTCCTCCAGTACCTCCCAGACCTTTCGCATCAGTTCTTGCGATTCGGCCTGTGGATTCCAGTTTCGATAACCTCTTGGGCGGTTCGTTGCCATCACACCAACTCCTTTCGGTGCTTGAACAGATGACACACAATCGACCGGCAGAGATCGAGATTTTGGTTCCGAAGAGAATCCGGCAGTGCCAAGAAGGCTTCGATAACTCGGAACTGATCGGCTAGAGAACCGATCTCACAGGATCGTGGTTTCGGATCGGCGGGGAAGATGGGTGATGAGGCTGGACTATTGTGTGCTGGTGTTATAATTTCCATATCGAATACTCCTTATGGGCTCGCTGGTATCTGAACCCCCCTGAAATTCCAGGCCGGCGAGCTCTTTTTTGTTACCTGATATCCCCAATGCTTCTAGTTCTCGCTCGGCCGCCGCGATTGCCTTTTCCCGCTGTCGATGCGTCCTGGCAGGGCAAGAAATCCCATCGGCTGCAGCGGTTGTTCGTTCGATGAATCGTTCAAGAGCCTCGCGGGAGGTGTAACGACGCCCACCAATTAATATGGTCTCAAGCTTGACACCCCTCGCACCATATGTCCGCCATCGCCAGAGCGTTGCCGAATTCGGCTGGCCGGGAAGGGATTCTGCCGCTTCAGCCATCGTCATGAGGCGGTCACATTGCAGATCGATCATTTTTCCTCCGTGCAATAAAAAAGGTGAAAGTGCATGAAATACACTCTCACCCTAGTTGTTTGCACGAATAAAAAAATTGCAGGGAATTTCAATCGAATTACAGTGTAATTCGCTGCAATTTATTTTTGGTCGTTTTGATGTCTCGGTCGCCCTGCCTTTCCCGTGGGTGGCCGATTTAGATGGTTTTCATCCGCGTACGAATCGACGGCCATTTTAACGCCAGAAGCACCAGATAGCTTCGGCCAGCGATTCTTGTTATTGTCCAGTTCTTCTTTGATTGCGCTCCAGGTCATTCCCTTGATTCGCTGGTGATACATCCATTCATTTCGATCTTTGAGCTTCTGTTCATAGGGTGACAATACTTTCACCTCGGCTGCCGGCGATTCCAATCCGGATTCCTGTGGAGTTTCACCTGGTGGGGTTGCATACTGGCTGGCATGCTCAACTTCGAGCCGAACGTCCCTGGCAGTATTTGGGTGGGTGATTGCCAATTTCCCTACCAATTTGTCAGCATCCCCTTCTTCGTCGAGTACATCGCACAGAATCAACAAAACCGCAGCCATATCAGCGACATTGCGGAGATTGAACTTGTTCCCGGTCGGGTCAATTTCTGCGAGTGTCAGGCATCG
>JAFGFZ010000432.1 GCA_016930815.1 Pirellulales bacterium
ACGAGGGCAACGCCCTTGGGATATGCATGCAAACGCCTAGTGCACAATCAGTTTCCACTTCGAATCGGGAACCACTTCGCCAATCACCGCCGAATCAGGATAGCCGGCATCCTGGAGCGCTGCGAGGACTGGAAGTGTCTGTTCTTTTGGAACGCTCATCAAGAGGCCGCCGGAGGTTTGGGGATCGAGGAGCAGTATCTTGCGATTGTAATCGACTTCGGGTGCTATGAAGCAATCCGATTCCACGAATGCCTGATTTCGAAATGCGGCACCGGGAATACACCCTAATTCAATTAATGCATAGGCGCCTGGAAACATTGGAACTTCGGCTGCATGGATTTGGAGCGTGCAGTGACTTGCACGAGCCATTTCAAGGGCATGGCCCAGGAGTCCGAATCCCGTGATATCGGTCGCGGACCGGATATCGAATCTCTGCATCACTTCCGCGCCACCCTTGTTGAGTTGTTGCATGCTCTGGATCACGTTTTCATAATCGGATGAATTCACCTCGCCAATCCGCTGGCCGGCGACGATCGTTCCGGTACCAAGCGGTTTCGTGAGAATGAGTTGATTGCCTGGGTGGGCGGCTGAGTTGGTGACGATCTTGTCCGGATGCACGGTTCCCGTAACGGCCAGGCCATACTTGGGAGGGCTATCGGCGATTGTATGGCCGCCCACGATCGCGGCTCCCGCCTCCGTGACTTGATCCTGCCCGCCCCAAAGGATCGCACGCAATACATCCAGCGGGATTCCTTCCGCTGGAAACATGACCAGATTTAAAGCCGTCACCGGCGTACCGCCCATCGCATAGACATCACTCAAGGCATTGGCCGCGGCAATCTGGCCGAAGTCGTACGGATCGGAACAAATGGGCGGGAAGAAGTCCGTTGTCTGGATGAGCGCCAAGGTGTCGCTAATCCGCCAGACGCCGGCATCGTCATGCGTGCTTAACCCGACCAGCAGACGGGGATCCTCGTTCTGTGGCAGGTCTTTTAGAACCTCGTCCAGCCGGATCGGTGATAATTTGGCGGAACAACCTCCGTACTCGACGGTCGCCAGAAGATCGAACGCGACGCGTTGTTTTTTATTGCCTTCGTACGTTTGGACCGGGATCCCGGCTGCCAAGAGCGCCTCCCGGACCTTCGAAACATCCGAAGCGCCGATTCTTAATGCCATGCCGCACTCCGACGAAATGTGTCGGGGTACTGGAACGACTCGGCATTTCACCGCGGCACGTTGGCATATCGTTTCGCCTTGAATTACCTGACGCGTTGTTTGAAATAATAAAAGGACCGTCATGAGTCTGTGATCTCTAATAGGGCATTTAAGAGATATTCGAAGTCAGCGCGGGTATGGTAGACCGAAGGTGCGATCCGGACGGTGCCGTCGGGATAAGTCCCGATTGTCTGATGCGCCAGTGGGGCACAATGGAGGCCAACGCGTGTTTCGATTCCAAACCGATCACTTAGCTGAGCCCCGATATCGGAACAAGCCAAGTCCCGGCGGTTGAACGAAAAAAGGCACCCCTGCCGGGATATGTTTTGCGCCCCGAAGAATTGGATATTGGGGATCTGGCGAATCCGGCTACAAAGCCAATAAAAATCGTCCATGGTATGCCGTTTGTCGGGCGGATTTTTTAATGCGCCCAAAAGGCCATAAATGCCCGCGATGTTGAGCGTACCAGCTTCGAAGCGGTCAGGCATTGCGGCCGGCAATTGAAAACTGACCGACCGGCTCCCGGTTCCGCCATAAACGAGCGGCCGGATCGATTCCGGGTCGCGAAGGAACAGGCCACCCGTACCAGTCGGGCCTAATAGCCCTTTATGACCGGTGAAAGCAAGATAGTCGATATTCCACAAATCGATCTGGATTGCAGTCCGGCCAAGTGATTGGGCGGCATCGATCAGAATCGGTAGATTCCCTATTCGCTCCTTGATTTCGTCAACGGGTTGGATAAGTCCAGTGACATTGCTTTGTTGATTGATGATGACTAGCTGAGTCGTATCGCGTATGCAAGCTCCAATTTTAGGCACATCGACGAGACCATCCTCGAAATGGGGTAGGACTTCATAGTGGACGTCCCTGCTTTTGGCCAAGGCGTCCAACGGCCTCATGACCGCGTTGTGCTCCAGTGGCGAGACGAGTACATGCGCGCCTTCGGAGAGAAGACCGAAGAGAACCATATTGATCGCGACAGTGGCATTCGGTGTAAAGATAACCGACGCGGGCTCGTGGATTCCGAGTAGTTCGGCGAGATGGTTCCGAGTTTCTTCGATGGTCCTGGAGACGTCAAATGCCCGGGGATAGGCACTGCGTCCATAGGGGCCGCCGATATCGTCAAGGTAACGTACCATCTCCCGTCCGACAGAGGGAGGTTTCGGATATGACGTGGCGGCATTATCGAAATAGCGATTCGATGGCGAGTAATTCATGCATGGCCTATTCGCTTGAGTTGCCCCGTGAAACAAAACGCTCTAGGGCGTGATAATATGCCCCGCCTCGGTCAACGTCTGCAAGATATCATACATGTTCGAGGCCGTTCCGACACAAAGAAGCGGTTTCTTTCCATAGTAATCAAGGCATGTGCCACAGACTAGGATCTTGACTCCAATCGTTTCAAGTTCCCGGAGTGCATCGATCACTGGTGATCCTTCAATGGCCAGGTGAATTCCGTCATTGTAAAAAACAATCGAGCCCGGTAAGGGAGATGCTTCCCGGATAGTGTTGATAAAAGCCTTGATCAAAATCTCGCCGAGCTCCTCCGCCCCAAAACCCATGGTCCTTTTGTTAAAAGCAATGGTGTGCGGTTTCCGTGTTGACGATGTGCAGTATTGGGCAACGTCGGTTTCCATCGACGATGAGGCTTGGGCACGTTTCACTACGCGGATCGTGAAGACCCCATTGTCTTCAGTACAGGTGAATTCGGCACCCTGGTCTTTGAGGAAGCGGCAGGCGTTCTCTTTGGATGTCTGGTTGTCGATCAATACGGTCATTGGTTGGTCGACCGCGAGTTTCCGAAGAGCATCCCTGGTGAGGATCAGCGGTTTGGGACACAACTGACCACGGGCATCAATGATGGGCTCGCGCATTCAATGATTCCTGATTCTCGGTAAAAAAAGGGGAAAATGGAGACAAGATCAATCCTGTTTTCAGGATAGGTTCGCGATGTGTCATGTGTAAGAATCTTCGTGGATCAACTTGAAGAACTTCTGGCATCCCCCAGATGCAATCTCTGCAGAACATGCAGGGATTGTACGATAAGAAATGAACTGATACAACGACTTGTGAAAAAGGGGGGCTTTCTCTTATTTCCCATTTTCCAGGTATTTTTCCATCGAACATTGTTGAAAAAGGGATCATTCCATGATCAAGCCACACGGTTCAGACATGTTGAACCCCCGCTACGTTACCCAGGATGGGGAACGGGCTGCGTTGCAGAAGGAAGCCGACGGCCTCCCGAAATTGCTAGTTTGCTCCCAGGCGGCTGCCAACGCGGTCATGTTGGCCAGTGGGTATTTTAGTCCACTCACCGGTTTCATGAACCTCCAAGATGCCCTCTCCGTTGCCGAAAACATGCAGACCACGGATGGCCTTTTCTGGCCGGTGCCGATTGTGAATGTCGTTCAAAATGTTGCCGTGATCCAGGGCGCGGATCGGATTGCATTACTCGATCCGAATGTCGACGGGAATCCGGCGTTAGCGATCCAGGATGTCGAGTCGATTGATATGGCAACGGACGAACAAATGGTTGCCATCGCACAGAAAGTCTTTGGGACAACGGATCCGAGGCATCCGGGCGTGAACAATTTCCTATCGGCCGGGAAGATTTTTGTCGCGGGGCCAATCCAGGTCTTGAATTACTCTTACTTTGCCAAAGAATTCCCCGATACGTTCCGCACGGCGCCGCAGATCCGTGCCATGATCGAGAAAAATGGCTGGAGCAAGGTGGTTGCGTTCCAAACCCGGAACCCGATGCACCGGGCCCATGAAGCGTTGGTCAAAATCGCGATGGACCGCGTTGGAGCGGATGGGGCGATCATACATATGCTGTTGGGAAAGCTCAAGAAGGATGATATCCCAGCCGATGTCCGCGACGCGGCGATCCGCAAAATGGTTGAACTCTATTTCGAGCCGAACACCGCCGAGATCACCGGGTATGGATTCGATATGCTCTATGCTGGCCCGCGGGAAGCGGTACTCCATGCCATTTTCCGGCAGAATATGGGGGCGACCCACTTGATTGTGGGTCGCGACCATGCCGGCGTGGGAGACTATTATGGGCCATTTGATGCCCAGACCATTTTCCAAAATGATGTTCCAGCCGGCGCGCTGGAAATCGAGATATTCGAAGCCGACCATACCGCCTTCTCGAAGGTTGTCGGCGACGTGATCATGATGCGCGAAGCTCCCGAAGGGCACCGGAAAGAGGACTTTGTCATCCTATCTGGAACGAAGGTTCGTGAAATGCTGGCCCAGGGCCAAAACCTTCCTCCCGAATTCGCCCGGCCCGAAGTGGCCAAGATATTGATGGACTATTACCAAACCTGCAGCTAAAAAAGATTAGAAAGACTAG
>JAFGFZ010000061.1 GCA_016930815.1 Pirellulales bacterium
ATAACTTTCCGATTATGTTGCCCTCACCCCTACCCCTCTCCCAGAGGGAGAGGGGACAGAAGAGGAAGTTATTTTTCGGCCGCTCCTAAGGAACGAATCAAAAATAACTTCCACATTTTCTTGCCCCTCACTTTGCCCTCTCCCCTCAGGGGAGAGAGGATAAGGAGAAGTTATTTTTGAGCCGTTCCTAAGACTTGCAGGCAACGCACAGCAAGGGTCGATAAATGACTTCATTCGCTCGTTTAGTCTCCACATCTTCTTGGGAAAATCTTCGATGGGGAATGTCTTGTCGTCACAGGTAGCCTACCCTCCTTCATCGCTGCCATTGGGGGCCTTCCGGAACATTTCTTTAGTCAGCCATCCAGCGAAATCGCTTTTCTCGAACAGATTCAGAAGAGGACGCAAGCTATCTTCCCCCAAGGCTTGAGCTAGTCGCTGAAGTTGCTTGTAGGCACTGTCGGCCATGCCACCTTGCCCGGGCGTCAGTTCGGCCAAGGCACTGGTATAGAATTCCACGGCATCCTCCCACTTGCCCCGGATCACAGCGGCCTCGCCCTCAGTTGCGAACAACCAGTAGAGGTCTTGTCGGGAAATGTCTTTGAGCCGCGAGCAAATATCAGCCACCTTCAACGCATATTCTTCGGCCTTTTTGGTTTCTCCCGTAAGCAGTGCCAAGGTCGCCGCGTTGATTCCCGTATAGTAGTCGTTCGTGGCCAGGAATGCCTCCTCATAGACCATGAAGGCCTTTTGGTACATTTGCCATGCTGGTTTCCCCTTGAGTTTCTGGAATTCGGTGCCAGACTCCTCCCAGCGGCGATCTCCGCTATCTTTGAACAGACGGCCGATGCGTCCAAGCGTTTCGAAATCCCCAAATTCCTTAGCTTGGGGCCGAAGGCCGTCGAGTAAGGGTTCGGCAAGAGCTGCATTCTCACATTCGGTTTCTAACAAAGCGTATTCCGCAATCAATGGGACGGCATGTGTGCATTCATCCCGTATTTTCAGTTTACGACGTTGATTAACTATATCTTTTTCATTGATGACGGAACCGTCTGGAGCTCTATTCTCTTGTTGCACGACAATACTTTCCAAGAGCTGCCGACCCAAATCGTACTTTTTATCTTTCCATAATCTATGTGCTACGGAGAGGGGAACACGGTAAGAGGGGTATCCTAAAGAACCACCACCCTTTTGTCCTTTATAATTGTCGATACAATATAATATAGTAGTAGGAGTAGCTGGCATGCGAGCAGCCGCGACTCCGGCTGCGATCAGAGCGCATTCCGTTTGCATTGGCTCATAGTTCCAGCGGACATTGAGTAAACCATAAACAGCCAATGCGAAATAGTATTCATCCATCCAATACTGTATCCGCTGATGATGTTCATAACCAAGCCATAGTGCGACTTCCTTTCGGATTCGCAACAGTATGGCGAGGAGTCGATCGAGTTTCTCAACCTTGGTCTGCAATTCGCAAGGTTGGCACCGGATCAATTCTGCCTGGGCACGCGAGCGAATTCGGTGAGTACGATCGTCCAATAACTCTTCAAATGCAAGAAACGCCGCAAGACGTCGCGCTCGATCCAGTGCATGACTTGGACAGTCTTTTAATTCTTTAGAAGATGTCACAACTCCGATGCGGCTGACTTCATGTAGCTTATTCCGAACATCTTCATCCTCATCGTACAGATTGGGTAGGAGCCTGACTTTGAGCTCCATTTCGAGCTTCGCGAAATCCCAAGCCAGGACATTCTGGGGAGTCATATCCTCGTAATCAAACACCGCCGGATACTCAGTCTCCCCCCGCCGGACACCGAGTAATATGTTGCGTCCGTGCAGGTCACCGTGCGACCGGCCTACCAAAGTATTTGGCAGACGACTGCCATCTTCACACTCGATCATCCACTCCACAAAATCGACCGGATCCAGGTAGCGGGCTGGTTCGCTATATGGATCTGCGTCGGGTTTGTCCCGCCCACAAATCAACCATACGGCATCTCGCCGTAACTCACGGAATTGAAACTCCCTGCGCCACTGGAAGAGAATTTGATGAGTTGCTTCCTCTTTGGTTCGAAGTTTCGCTCGGTAGAAAGATACAGCGTCCTTTTTGTTCGACTGAGCTCCAGGAAAAAACCATCGACCTAGATCCGTGTAGATATGCGCGATGGATCGTTCTACCGACAGGGGATCCGGTCGATCATCGCATACTGCCCAGTCGGTAACCGTCTCCAAAGTCTGTGGACGGCCTTTATCTTGATCCAGGCCAAACAGTGTATAGGCATCCCGGTAGAGTACGGCGATCCGATCTTCGGCAAATCCTGATATGAGTTGTACCGGCGAGAAGATCCGGCTGGTTACATGCCGCCCTTCAGTACACGCGGTCCAACCATTGTAGTCCTTCTCAAGGATATTTTTCTGACCGATTTTCACGATATATGTCTCGTACCGGTCCCTGAACTGGACTTCAACACCTAGAATAACTCGCTCTTCAAGTTTGCGCGTATAGCCCCTGAACAACCGAGAGACGAAAATGCGTTTCGGCTGTTGCATGTTTGAATCGAGCGCCTTTGGATCTGGTTCATTAAGACACACTTGGAAAAAGACCTTGGGCAGATCTTCTTCCAGTTGTCTTGTGAGCTCATTCGGCAATTGCGACGAAACACTACCAGCGAAATCGACTTTTACCTCATCGGACATTGACGAGTTCCCCTTGTTACGTGATCATATATTCCTGAGGTATTCATCTTTTCCAGTTTAATCTCAAACCATTGGCTTTGCGAGGCATCATCACTGTTAGATACAACGTCATAAGTCCTTATGCCAGAATGGCTAGGAGCGTTTTCAAAATCACAGTTGGATGATTCTCCGGATCATTTATCCCCTGAGAATCATATTGAGATGCTCTTATTGGTAGTGTCGCTGGAACGATAGTCGACAGTAACTCGGAAATGGCACATTATTCTATTATGCAATGCCTCATAGGAAATTTGCATGGCGTCATGTGCGGAATAGAATCAGTCTACAAATCCGTCATAAGATGTGAAAGAAAATCCGGCTCTGGTTGATATTGCGGCTTCAGACGTTTTGAACGTTTCAGGCGTCCTAGTAGGGCGTGTGCTCTGGCAAGCGCCTCTCGCCGATTCGGATTGGTTTCGCTTTCATCCGAGCGCACTCCTTTAGGGCGAGTGGCTCGAAGAACCCTGAGAGCAACTGAAGGATTGATATCAACAAGTTTATTTAACAATTCATTTGTATCAGATGTCATACATTGGCAATCAAACCGGCTTATTTGCATCAAATGCCGTATTAAATGCCGGGGAACATGTCGCATGACAAAATTGCCGACAGACTCTTCGGATCCCACTTTTTGTATCAGATTTACCGCACGACATAAGGTGGACGCCTCAAGGAATCGGCACTTGTCGATGTAGGGCAGGAGAGGGATGATAAGCTCAGGTCGGATGTCAAACTCCTCCAATTCAATCACATGGGGGATTGTTAATTCATTCAGTGGGAGCGGTTCAAAGGCAGCTTGTACTTCCGTGATGAACTGGTCGAGCGGTATGTGAGATAGTGCCGCTCGGAATGAAGACCCCTCTTTGAGGCATTCGAACTGATCCCAAATATCGACGGGTCCATCGTTATACCATCTCGGAGCGACTAATTTAGAAATGCGGCCTCGGTGTACAATCGTCGTGTTCATTTTTCTGGACAACTCGACTACGAACTTTGCAAGGATTCCCGGAAAATCAAGCGATGGATCATAACAATAGGGATGAAATGTAATCAACTTACCTTCGGTGGTCAGAGCCAGCAAGCAACGCGCGACAACCGTTCCCTGCAGATTTCGCCCATAAAGGACGCGTTTATTGGCATCAATGGCGTTTGCAATTGTTGAGAAGAAACATCCTCCTCCTGGACTCAAACATGTATCGAAGTACTGTCCCATGCGGAGAATTTCAATCGGATCGGTTTCGAGAGCAAGATTAATAGGTTGGCCATCTTGGCCGGTCATGAGGACTGAAGGCGCTGGATTAAGCCACGATTCGAGATGAATGCCTTGCTTGCATAGCTGGTTGATAAACTGCACATTCGCGGGCTCGTCGTTAAATGTCCAGGGAGGCAAACCACACCTCCGACGCAATAAGCGGAGACCCAATTCTCGAAACGGTCCCTCAAGCATGACGATTTCCGATACTAATATTTGGTTATCCTCCTCCAGCAAGTAGTCGGGGATTTCATCAATTTGAAGTAACTCTCTGACAACACGCCTCAGGACCTGATCGGCCTGTTGATGCCATGTTTCCAGGAGGGCCAGACGCGCACGGTGCTCAATCTTCAACTTCAGCCGTGTGAGACGCGTTTCTGAGACGTGTGGCTGTGGAACCGCCTGTCTCTTCTTAAGATTTTCAAGTCGCTTGGCCAGTTTGGTATTGTCAGGCCGTTTTCCCAGGAGTTCTTCAGTGATCGCAATATCGCGCGCAAGACGGGTAGGACTTGGGAAGTGCTTATCCAAAATCCGCGATGCAAGTCGTTCAGCATCCGGGATGATGGTGGCAAGCTCCTTGAGAGCCCTACCAAGTTCGACCGGATATCTATCAATCCAATTCGGTCTAACTAAAACCTGCGGCCGGCTCAAGATAGGGTCAAGAAATCCCAGATCACGAATCAACTGGAGCCGTTTTTCTAGGTCACCGAGTGATCGCCAGGGAGTGTCGGCCAGGAAATCGATAAAGAGATCGCGTCCTCCAATATCGGCCATCTCTTTAATCAGCTTATCAATACGACTCGGAAAATCGAAATCGAACCGCATTTTATCTTGTAGCAAAGAAAGCAACTTGCAGAATTCTGTCGAATCGGCCGCCAAGTCGACAGCGCACTCGACGATGTCAGGATAATAATTTATATTAGCAATCTTTGCACTCACCGCGGCATGGAAATAAGCTATGGATCGATCATAGTCCCGCGTACTTATTACTATATAAAAGATAAGATCCATGTTTTGATCCGTGCAAGTATCCCAAAATCCTTCCTCTGAACCAAGCCGTGCGAAAACATCAAGCAACAATTGCACGTGACGTATTGAATTGAAACTTAATAAGTACCAGTTGATTCTTGATGACCATTTTTTCGGTCCCTCATAAATAGAGTTCCACGTGGAAATAATATCGTTCCACGGCATCAGGGCGTTAACATCTTTATCATGCTTTACGAAATACTTTTCAAATATTTGGAGGATTCCAACGGAGCGAGACGCATTTATATGATATTGATTGGCCAGTGCCCGATACAAACTTACAAATAATGCCGGACGAATCAGACGTTTTCCGTCTAAGTCAGGCACGGCTTTCAGAGATGAGAGCAACTGTTGCGCGACAGGGAAATAGCGTGGATGGGAAACTTCGCGGATAGTAGTCAACAGTAGAGAGTCACGTATTCGTGCCATTGGCTGCCTATCCAGCCGTTGCAATGCCTGTGTGACATCAACAATGCTATCAACCAATCTCCTTCGAGCCAGTCTATTTCCCTTTAGAAAGGCGATCCAGAGTTGCGTCGCGGGCGCAACTGCTTTCTCGATGGTTGACCAGGTTTCCTCACACAAGGCAAACATCCCTTCGGGCACAACGGCAGCCAATAAATCGAGAGCCATGCAGCGGGATTTTTTGGACTGTGTCATGAGCCAGTCCAGAAAGGCGAGTAGATTGAGCCCAAATGTTGGCTCTGGGCGTTTCAAGCGATCTTCGCAACATCCGTCCTGCGTCAAAGGTTTTGATCTGGCCGCCCGAACCTGCCGGAACAAATTTTCAGCCATCCAGGTGTGCCGATAAGAGTCCAATCCTTCGGTGGGCACGGAGTATACTCGCTCATCGCCAAGGAGTGAAATTAATGTTTCCAATCGCGATTCGCCGTCATGGCGCGCGATACTCCAGAGGGCAAGGAGTAATGTCAAATCATCATCACGTCCAGAATATGCTCTAAATGTACTGAGAAGGGAAGCATTCTTTTCGACCCAGTTAAGAGATTGTGCTGAATCTTTAGGGGACAGATAGAAAATCCATGCGATTGCTTCGACGAGTGATTGTAGCGCAGGCCAGTGACGTCGAATTGTAGCAGCCTGTTTTACAAAGCCAGCTGGATAGCACGCATCATGGGCCAGGACTGGATTAAGCAGCGGTTGATGATGGTGGATCGCATCTTTTAGTTGGTCAAGCAGTCTTGCCACGCGGTTAGACCAAGTATCTACATCGTCAACAATTCGAACTATTGCCCTAGGGAAGCGGCGGACTAGCTTCGTCATGGCGAATTGAGCTTTTCGCAACTCATATCGACCTAGCCGCACGCGTTCGAGAGGCGCTGGTCGACCAAGTCGGAAATGAGCCCACTCAATCCAATCTTCAGATTGATCCACAGGGAATCCGCAGAGCCAATGCAGATGCGCCTTCATGTACATACGCGCCCGTGCCACATGGGCCTTTTGGGACGTATCACGTTTGCGTTCAGATTTCATTGGTTTGGATGCGGTAAATGAACCGACTGCTTTCTTCGATCGGCAGCTTTGGACCAGAACCGGTTACGCCTCCAATCCATTATGGGCGGCTGTTGCTCCACACATCTGCCATCCTGTGTTCCTTTCCTATGATAAAGAGTATTTCGAAAGCCGCAAGGCAATTGTCTTATGTCATATTTATCCGACACATCATCGATAATCCAGGTTCACTTGGTGTGATATTCCGATATGCAATAATCAATAGAAAAACAGTATATCCCCTTTATGATCGACGTTATATCATTCACCAATTGGTTGATACTTGACGGCATGAGAAAATAGACAAATATTACATTCTATCCATTTAATAAGAGCTTGAATATGGAAAACATCCGAGAGGTGACAATTCAAAGCACGTATTTGCAGGAGGAGCGGAGACTGAGCATTCTCTTGCCGCATGCTTCCTGTATCCAGGACACGTACCCAGTCGTTTTCTGTGCTGACGGACATGATATCCTCAATATGATTCCCGTCATAGCCAGTGGGATGCGGACCGGTGACGTGCCGCCAGTCGTGGTCGTGGGTGTTCATTGCAATGTGGAGACCCGGGCTGAGGACTATGTCGCTGGTATCGATTCGTCACGGTTCGCGGCACATGAAAAGTTTTTTACAACAGAAGTCTTCGAATGGGTTGAAGCCGATCTCGGATTCACGCCAACGCGTTCGAATTGTGGTCTTTTTGGCTTCTCAAATGGCGGGGCGTTGGTAATTCACCTAAGCTTGCGACATCGTGAGAAATTCGGCGTTGTCATCGCATTCTCTGTCTCCCGCAGCCCTGAGAAAATTGAGAATTCGGAGTATATAAGAGAACCTAGACCTCGGTACTATTTAGCAGCGGGTGTGCAGGAGCGTCTCTTCAAAAAGAACACACTCCGGATTGCAAAGGCACTTGCGAAACATGGCATCGAACATCTCTACGTTGAGCGAGATGCCGGGCATAATTAT
>JAFGFZ010000433.1 GCA_016930815.1 Pirellulales bacterium
AAGTACTCCCTGGAGGACTCGAACCTCCAACCCTCTGATTAAGAGTCAGATGCTCTGCCGATTGAGCTAAGGGAGCTGAAGCGGGGTTGGTCACAGCCTATCCTATCCAATTTCGGCGTGAAGACAAGGCCGGTCAAGAAGGGATCGATGGTTTTAGGTTCTATTGCTCTTCCATATCGAGCTGCCGCATTTTGCGGTAGAGATTGGAACGATGGAGGCCCAGGCGTTCGGCGGCTTCGGTCATGTTGCCTCGGGTCTGGTCGATCGTATGTCGGATGAATTCGATCTGGAATTGGCGGGTTGCATCGCCCAGCGTCTGATCCGAGTCGAGGAGGGCGGGAGCCGTGCTATGGGATCCAAGGGCCAGTCCTAGATCTTCGGCATCGATTTTCGATCCGCTACTCAAGTAGACCAGCCGCTCGATCACGTTGCGGAGTTCCCGGACATTACCGGGCCAGGAATGGATCGCCAATTTTTTTCTCGCGGATGCCGTCAGATGAGGTACCTTGCGGCCCATTTTATGAGAGAAGATCACCAGGAAATGGTCGGCCAGGAGTTGAACGTCGTCATCCCGTTCCCGTAGTGGGGGCATTTCGAGGGTCACGACATTGAGCCGGAAAAAGAGGTCCTGGCGGAACTGCTTCGCGCGGACGTTCGCCGCTAGGTCCTGGTTCGTCGCCGCGATGATCCGAGCTTCGGTCGGAATCGGTGTCGAGCCGCCGACTCGAACGATCGTCTTTTCCTCGAGCACACGAAGCAACTTGGCCTGGCCGCTAGGGCTCATATCGCCGATTTCGTCGAGGAATAATGTGCCTCCGGCCGCCAGTTCGAATTTGCCGGGCCGTGCCTCGTGCGCGTCCGTGAACGCGCCGCGCTCGTGGCCAAAAAGTTCGCTTTCCAGGAGTGTTTCCGCCAGTGCCGCGCAGTTGACCGCAACGAATGGTTCATTGCGACGGCTACTTAAATAATGGATCATCTGAGCAACCACTTCCTTGCCAGTACCGTTTTCGCCAAGGACGAGTACTGCAAGGTCCGTGTTCGCTACCCGGCGGATGGTTGAGCGAAGTGCCTCGATGGCGTCACAGGCTCCGATCAGCTGGATGCCGGCTGCCTGTTCGTCGATCAGCTGCCGATGCCGATGCACGAGCGATTCAAATTGTTGCGTTCGTTGCAAGGCGACCACCGCGTGGTTGGCAAGTTCCACCAAGCCATCTTCATCCTCTTTGGTAAAGGGTCCGTCTTGTTTATTGAGGACTTCAAAGACACCGAACCGCTCACCGCTGGCCGAGGTGAGGGGGACGCAGAGTAATGTTACCGTGTTGTAGCCCGTTTGACGGTCGACATCGCGATTGACGGGATCGATCTTTTCAGCCATGTTCACGGCGCTCGGTTTGCCCGTTTTCAGGACCTGCCCCACCACGCCGGAATGATCGGGGATCCGCAATTCACCCGTCTCGATGCCAAGAGCGGGGCGCCCGACCAGCGTATGCGTGGTCTTGTCCCACAGAAAGATACTCGCCCGATCCGCGTGCAAAAGTTCGGTCGCTGCTTGGGCGATTCGTTTGAGGAGTTCCGAGACGTCCCGTGCTTGGTACCAATTCCGTGATATTTCCAGAATTTTTTCGAGGCGGCGCAGTTGGGATAGAGAACGGGATTGGCCATAGGCCAATTGCCAGGTCGCAGCAAGGAGCGATGCCGTGGAGGTGCCGATGGCATCCGTTAGATTGCCGTCGCAAATGAGTAAAGCGGCCGCGGTGGCCCGGCCAAGAGGTAGCAGGGGAACTGGAAGGGGCAGGGCAGTCCAGCGGTTCCTTCGGCAGATCGCATTCGAATCAAGTGCCTCGGCGACCAGGTCGTGGGGTGGGCGACCAGCTGCCCCCACCTTCGCCAGCGATATCCATCGCCCTTCCTCGGCAATCAACACCTCCACGCCGGTCGCGTTGGCCGCGGTATAGATCGCGGCAGTAGCATCACTCAAAAATTGACTCGAACTCCGCGATTCTCTCACAAGTTGGACCAGACGAGCCGGCAATGGATCCCATGGAGATGGCCCAATCGTGGTCATCATGGCACCTCAATGACTTGGAAAATCGATGGGATGGAATCGTATCGACTGCGCCGAAGCATAAGCGTGTCATATCCGCATCATGAATTATAGGAGAACGAATCGAAATGACAACACCCGCATGGATGGAACGGGTGGGATGGGTGGTAGCCGGGGGTAATATCTGAGAGATTCGGCAGATTGCTCTTTTCCGTGATCCGCATTTTGAGTTAGATACGGCGGCTCGAATGGAGCAGGATGCTCGATTTTTTATAGAGATGATGGAGGAGAGCATGGATGCTCGTCGCGGATTAGCTGCCGGGATGGCGGGATGGCTGATTTTATTTTTTGTTGGAACGAACGCAGCCCTTGTCGATGCGGCCGGTTATCGAACGACCAATTTTGAAGTGACTGCGGCAACGCCGCGATTGGCCAAAGAAATTGGTGACAACGCGGAGAAATTCCGCCGTGAATTGGCCATCGAATGGCTCGGCCAGGAATTGCCGCCCTGGTCCAAGCGATGTCCGATCAAAGCGCAGGTCTCCCCGAAGCTTGGTGCGGGTGGGGCGACGAGCTTTCTATTCGACCAGGGAGAAGTCTACGGATGGGATATGAATATCCAGGGTTCCCGCGAGCGGATTCTGGATTCGGTGCTGCCTCACGAGATCACGCACACGATTTTCGCGAGTCACTTTCGATGCCCGCTGCCTCGGTGGGCCGATGAGGGGGCATGTACGTCCGTGGAGCATCCGGACGAAGTTGCCAAGTATGAGCGGATGTTGATCCAGTTCTTGCGTACTCGCCGCGCGATTCCATTCAGCCAGATGATGACGATGAAGGAATACCCGGAAGATATCATGCCGTTATATGCCCAGGGACATTCGGTGGTGGATTACTTGATGCAACGCAACGGGAAGCGAGCCTTTTTATCATTTCTGTCGGACGGTATGGAAACCGGGAAATGGTCTCAGACTGTGCGGCAGCATTATGGGTATCAGAATTTACTCTCGCTGCAGAATGATTGGCTTGAATGGGTGAAGCAGGGCCGGCCGGATATTCTACCCGGCACGGATCCCGCACGGGCGCCAGATGTTTTGGCAAGCGCGGAAATGCCGGGCCCTGGGCCAAACACGCTGGCGGTCGCCGCCCGCCCGAAATGGCCGGCATCGAATCTCATCTATCGCAGCAAGAATATCACCAGCGATACCACCGCCCAGCCCATGGGAATCGGTTTCTCGGAGGGGGGAAAAGAGTCTAGGGTGTCCGGGGCAGGGCGGGGGAGTGACCGGTTGGAGCGTGTGATTCTCCAGTGGCATCGTCAGAACGTGGGGCAGGAATCCACCGCGGCACCGGGCCATGTGATTGATGCGTCGGTACCGACCGGATCGGTCATCCGCTGACCAGCCCGCATGGTGGAAACTACGACGCGGTAAAGAAATACCGCGTGACATGGTAGAATACAGGCGCGGCGAAACAGATGGAATCGATCCGGTCGAGTAGTCCGCTATGCCCCTCGACAAGGGTCCCGTAATCTTTCACGCCCCGGTCGCGTTTGATGGCGGACATTGTCATCCCGCCGGCAAAGGCCATGACCGAGATAATTAACGACATGAGAGCTGCCTGCCACGGGGATGGGAAGGGTGTTGCCCAGTAGAGGGCCATGCCTACCAGGGCAGTCGTTACGGCACCGCAGATCATGCCCTCCCAGGTCCGTGTCGCATTGATCGACGGTGCGATCACATGTTTGCCATAGGCCCGGCCCCAGACAAACTGCATGGCATCGGAGAAGAGGACCATTACGACGAAGAAGAATAGAAGCAGTTCGGGTGACGCGGCGGAATCCTCGGCACTCTCCAAGTTCAAAAACAGCATAGCGGGAGCAAAGCTTAGGAAGTAGACGCAGACCAGGAGGCCGCATTGGATTTTTGCGATGCGTTCCAGGAACCGCTTGAAATCCCCCGCGATGGCCACGCGTGCCGGGATGAAAAGAAATCCGTAGACGGGAATCGCAATACTATAGAGTTCATAGGTACCCAGGCCGGGTTGGGGGCTATCCATGCCCACGAGGAAATATTGCATTGGCGTGAATAGAAAAAAGACCCAAAAGAGCGCTCGATGATCGCCCGGTCTCGTTGGGGTTAGAGTGATAAATTCCCGCAGTGCCCAAAAGGAAAGGAATCCAAACAAGACGACGGTGATCCAAGGCGAGACGACAAACGCCAGTGCCACGAGGCAGCAGATGATCCACCATGCCCGAAGCCGCGTGTTGAATGTGGCAACCGCTGCGGGATTCAGGTTCAAATCAGATTGGCGCTTGAGAACCTGTCCAATGGCCGTCGCGATTGTCAGCAGGCCGACGACGACGCCGATCAATAGCCATATTTGGATTACCATATTGCTATCTCACTGAACATCCGACTTCCGGTCAGACCTCTTTGAGTTGCCTGACAGCTTCTCGCGCTCGATTGAGAAAATCAATTTTCGGTTCGCCGTTTTCGAGCCAAATAGGCGGCCCAAAGGTGATACAACTCAACAAAGGAACCGGGAGGAACTCTCCTCGCGGGAGGATACGGTTCATATTATCAATATGCACGGGGACAAGTTCGAGCTCGGGTTTCTTCCGGGACAGATAATACAAACCGCTTTTAAACTCACCAATCCCCTCGCCACTTCGACGGCCACCTTCCGGGAATATGATGACTGAATACGTATTGCCAATTTCCCGGAGGATCAAATCGATCGGGCTCTGATGGACTTTGATTTCGTTGCGGTCGATGAGGAGTGCATTATAGGCCTTCGCTAAATGCCTGCGAATCCACCCCCCCGTCCAATAGTCCTTGGCTGCCACGGGCCGTGTCAGTTTTCGGACCGAATGTGGCAGTGCCGACCAGACAAGGACCACGTCGAGATGACTCGTATGATTGGCGAAGTAAACCCGCTGACACGTGTCTGGCTGGCAGTCCACCCATCGGATGCTGGAGCCTCCGAGGAAACGGGCGGTCTTGCTGAGGAGGAACTCGGTGATCATTGATCTTATCGTATCGCGCCGATTGGCGGGTCGGAAGACTATTCTGGCGATGTTGCGCCGGTTGGACTCAAAGCGAGGCATTTGCCTTCCATATCCCGAGCCGGGGAGGCCTCCCCTGTTTTCACTCGATAGATTCCAGTAATCAGATCCTCATAACCGCGCACCATGGCATCGAGGGACCAATTCGCGACAACAACTTGCCGGCCGCGTTCTCCAAAGGCTCGGGCACGGATCGGATCGAGTATCAGTTCGCAGACCCGTCCGGCCAGTTGCCCGGCATCTCCTGGCGGCACCAGGAAACCGGTTCGGCCATCCTGGACAGTCTCACCTATGGAACCGACCTGGGGTGCAACCACCGGAATGCCCATGCTCATGGCTTCCAGAATTGACACGGGATTCGCTTCCATATGAGACGTCAGGACAAAGACGTCCAATGCCGAGAGGACGGAGGGAATGTCTTGCCGGATCCCTAAAAAATGGGTGCAATGACCAAGTCCGTTTTCGCGGGATAGCCATTCCAATTTAGGGCGTTCCGGCCCATCTCCGGCGACGATGAATTGAGTATCCGGTACGCTCATCGTGACGCGCCGTGCCATTTCCAGAAAGAGCGCGAGGTTCTTTTCTTGCCGGAGCGCGGCGACTATCCCAACAACCGGTGCGGCTTCGGAGATACCGCATGCCGCGCGGACGCGCCTAGGATGCACCGAACGCCGGAATCGATCGGTATCCACGCCATTTGGAATCCAGTGGACTTTCTCCGCGGGAAGTTTTTCTTGTTCAATAAGGTACTGGCGATGCTGGCGAGCGGTTGCGACGAAGGCGTCGGTCCAGGGTGTCCAGAGCCGATTCAAGCGACCGATTCCATCCGGCCAACCGGTGGAATGGAGGGCACAAACGACAACTGGCAGTCGGGCGAGCTGGCTGGCGAACCGGCCCCAGAACATTTTATCTCCCGCTCCAACCGTAACGAGGGCATCGATTCTTCGTTTGTAGAAAAGGCGTGCCAGTCGCCACACAATTCTCAGATCGTACTTATTCGCCAATAACTGGCTATGGACGGGTACTTCATCAGCGAGGGCTTCTCCGAGTTCGCCCTTCTGTTTCAAACAACAGATTTCCGGAAGGATGCGATCTCGATCGAAGTGCCGGACCATATTCAATAACAATATCTCGGCGCCTCCGATAGGCATGCTCGTTAGCGCGAACATGGTCCGCAAGGGGCCCCGATCATCCAATGGTAACAGGTGTCGTTTCATAGGTTGAGTTTGGTTGTCATCGATGGGTTAATTGGTTTGGGTCGACTCGAGACTTGCTGCAGCTCTGGATCGTCGAGTGCTTCGAAATATCCCTTGGATTAGGAAGGCTCTGATTTGCTGCTGCTCATCCAAGGAAAGAAGTTTCCCGCGGGCAAGGGCGCAGAGGAGCACGAAGAAGGTGACCAGCGCCAAATTCAAGCCTCCGCAGATGGCCAGCGGCGCGATACTTAGCAGCAAGGTACCGCGGTCGATTTCCATCCCGCTGAGAGAACAGAGCCAATAGACCAGCGCCAGGCAGGTTCCATTGGCAACCGTTGTTGCCGCGACGGCACCGGCCAGGCCGAAGTGGGGCAAGAGAAGCAGGTTGAGCCCGATATTGGCGAACAGAGCGATCCCGATCGGGACAGTGCAGAGTTTGGCCTTCTCCGCGCACCAGAGATAATTTTGTGCAAGGACCATGATCCCATGCATGATGCAATAGCATAGGGTCATCGGCAGGATGGCGAGCCCCCCATCGTATTTTCCCAGGAAAGCCACATCGAATAGGAGGGGTGCCACGGCCAGGATGGCAATGGATCCAGCAAGCATGCCGAAGGCGACGAGCTTCAGGACAAAGTTGAGCCGCTTGGAGACATCCTGTTGACGGCCCGCTTCCCAATCCCGGCTCAGGTAAGGAAGTACAATGCTGCCTAGAAGTTCGGTGACAGAGACAAGGAGCAGAGGGACCACTCGGCTGCTGTGATAGTGCCCGATCTGTCCCAGCGCTTCATGAGGTGCCATGCCTCCATAGTGGATGATCATGTAACGATCGACTACCGCGAACAGATTGCAGAGTAAGTTCGCTACCCAGACCCAGAGGGCAAATCGCATGAGTTTTGGCCAGAAAGCCCTATGGGGCGAGGCGGAATGATCGCTTGGAATTTCCCGAAGCAAGATTCGTCCCCAAAGGATCGCGCCGGCCGCGGAAACGAGGCATGCCGTGCCATAAGCGATCACCACGCTGATCGCCTCCATGCGCCACCAGGCGAGCAGTGTCAGACTCATGGCAGCGAAGAGAAGGCTTTGTGTGAAATGCATGACGGAAACGACCCGGAACATCCGCATTGCCGTGAAAATCGCTTCGAGGAAATGGGACAGTATGACGGCAACCAGGCTTATGCCTACCAGGATGGTTGCTGTCGTTTCGTCCGCCTTACCGAAGATCAACTTGGCGAAGTGGGGAGCCCAGCAGAGGATGGTCGCAACGGTCGCTCCACTGAGAATTGTGGTCCAGAACGTCGTGCGGCGCAGGAATGCACGAAGCTGTCCCCGCTGACGGTAATGTTCGAGATATCTTCCAAACGATCCCGGCAGGCCCAGGACGGCCAATGGAGCGGCCAAAAGCAGGAAACTAAAGGCCATTTCCCAGAGTCCGAGCTCGGCTGGAGAAAGCCACCGGCAAAAGAGGATCCCCCGCCCGAAGCCGATCGTCCGCTGGATGATTGAGATGCCGAGCAACAAGACGACACTCCGGGCTAGCGAATCCGCGCGCAACCGCTGCTGGCCGATCGATTCACCGATTTCGGTATTCGTGTTATCAGCGAGTGGATGTTCCATAAGAGTCGTATCGGATAATGGACTGGAGCTTGCGCGGATCGATTGTCATCCAATTCTTGAACCGAATCCACTCGGGATCGCCGTGGATTCGCTGCAAATGGTATGGATCGTCGCCTGGGAAGTTATACCCTCCATACGCCGAGCAGACGCCTTCGTAACCTGCCTCATGCGCCATACGAAACGCTTCTGGCGTTAAGTTCTTGTGGCAGCCAAACGGAAAAGCGAAGTATCGGATGAACTTTCCAAGGAAATCCTCAAGTGCCCGTTTTCCCGAGATGAGTTCGTCCCGAAGTTGCTCAGGTTCCGTGATAGCGCCCAGGTTGGCATGCGTGCGGGTATGGGCCCCGATATCCGCCCCTAAATCGGCAAGTTCTTGGATTTGCTCTGGGGTGTTTGGTTCAAGCGGCTGGCCAGCCGCGACATCGTGCGGGAAAGGGCGGTGTTTGAAGAGGAAGTCCGTTGTCACGAAATAAGTAAAGGGGATATTCTCTTGAAACAAGAGTGGCAGGGCGTAACTGCAATTGTCAGCATACCCGTCATCGAATGTGATGGATACCGTCGGCTGCCGGTTGGCCCCCGATGCAATCCGACGTTGCGCTTCGGAAAGTGGGACCAGATCGAACCGTTTCTTCAACCATGCCATTTGCGCGGCGAACGTACGGGTATTGATTGTCCAATTGTTGGGATATTTGTTTGCAACACGATGGTAGAATAAAACGATGATCGGCATTCGGCCGGACTGGATGTGTCCGGCCATGGCACGCTTGCGGGCATAGAGTGTCCCAGCGTAGTAGAGGTTGAGCAATGTTGATTTGCACCAGTTCATCGAAGACTCGCTCGTGGAAATCGGACTTCTGGCAATCTGCGGAATTCGTCAGGTTGTCATGAATTCAATGATACTGGTGGAATGGGTGCAATTTTGGATTTGAGCCATTGTTTTGCCCGCCAACTCACGTTCCGAAGGCGGGCGATGGCGTGGTGGTTTGGCACGCGGATATGCCATGCTTGAACCGGTTGGGCCCGCCAGTGCGGTTTGTAAGGTTCATCGCCTCGCAGAAAGTCATACGTGGCATGACCTTCCTCGATCGCCCGCTGGATTGCCGCGATCGTTGCGAGCCGTCCTGGTTCAAGTGCCATCTGATCCGGATCAATCCCCGATAGATAGGCATAGGTTGCCTTCGATCCCATGAAGCTGTATTCCACGGAGATTGGTCGGTTGTGCACTTCGACGGTGGTGAGCCGAACATGACCGCTATCCAACATCCGAGCGGCGACCTCCCGATGGAAGTCGTAAAAACGGCGTGATGCAAAGCAGCCAGCCTTGTTACGGCTGGTCCAATGTTTCTGGTGCAAACTGACAAGAGCAGGCCACATGGCATCGAATGCGTCTTGAGTTGAGGCGTTTTGGACTATGAAACCACCCATTTGGCGAACTCGTTGCATGGCGCGCTTGTTATGCTTGCGGTGAGACTTTGAAAGCCGGTGAAAAAATTCCTCCCAACTGTCTGGAAGCAGAATTCGCCATGTATGAAAAGCGTGGCGGTGGAGCGGTTGATCGAATCCCTTTTCCAGGAGCGCGTCGAATAGATCCGTGATCAGGGAATCGTTTTCATCCATCCCGTACAAGCTCAAAACTTCCCAATCCTGAAATTCGGTGGCCAGGTAATCGGCGAGTGCCAAGGTGACTTTCCTGCTGTTACCGGGCTCGCACAACAGGGTCAGATGGTCCGAGCAGACTTCTTCTTCGCCGAGATATTCGATCGTCGTTCCCACAACCGGGGAATGCCTTAACATCCATGGTGCGATCCCGATCAGGCGCCGTGCATTCCAGCCGGATGCCGAGCCGCTGGGAGGGGTGGATGGATCGTCATCATAGACGGCCAGAACAAATAACCTTTGGCTTCGAGAACCCGATCCGCCATAGTGTTTCCACCAGGTCGCAAGCCATTCCCAGCGCCGAAATGGAATGTCATCCGCCAGCGCGTTCCACGCGGATTGGAGGGATGCCAAATCGTCCCAGCTTGATATTCGGTGGATATCCATGGAATGGAATCAATATGGAAACGAACCGGAGGAAGACCATCGGAAAACTGCTTCGCTGGACAACTCTTGGTTATAGGGGCCAGGATTCAAGGGAAAATCAGTGCCCAGATCATGCAAATGGAGTGGATTCGATATGGTGGGAAAAGGATTCATCCCATCCGGTCCGATTGGAAGATTCGTCCAAGATATTTCGCTTATCGGGGTACGTTCCCGATATTCTGTGACCCCAAAACATCCGGACTACTCGAACACTTCCTCCTGGCACGGGTGCTGATGTTTCCGATCTGCAACAACCGGATGTGGCATTCGGGCATCGATGGGATTGTACCGGTTCCGATGCGAGGAGCGTTGGAACTTTTGTAACCGTTCACGGGGACTGTCCCGATTTTCGCGGCGACCAGGCGCCAACGCCTTGGCCGTAAGGGGACAGGCACATTTTTCGGCCTTCGCGCACGAACTGGCGGAAAGACCAAAACGGGCCGAAAAATGAGCCAGTCCCCGGCGGCCTGTGAATCCGCTGATTTGTCCGCGAATAAGCTACATTTGGGTAATTGAGGGTGTCCGGGAATTGGGAGGGCGAAGCTCCTGCTGAGCCGGAACTCTAGTACCGGCATGCGGCTCGGCAGGAGCCTCGCCCT
>JAFGFZ010000434.1 GCA_016930815.1 Pirellulales bacterium
GCAGTCCACAATCTGGCATCCGCCGAAACCGCGGTTGACGACCTTGTGCTCCGGGAAGTCCTGGGCAAGTGTCTCCCATCGTCGGATGGTGGAAGATCCGATGAACAGGATCGCTTCCTGGGGCGGTTGGCGAACCCGGTCCAGCGCCTCAAAGGCTCGGATCTCCTGTTCCCATTGCTGGCTGCCAGGCTGCTCGACGGCATTTAGTTGGGATGTTGCACATGTGACGAGAGATAAAAACGCTGAGCAAACAAGATACCTGATGTTCACAACGGGGTTCCTCCATTGCCAGTTTGCAACCAACCTGAAATCAATCCAGGCTCATTCGTCCATCCATTGTACCATCGTTCGCTCCCCACGTGTCCAGCCGGCTACAAAAGAATCGAGGATCGCGCTAATCGCGTGTGATTCCAGGGAAGTTGACGAACTAGCAGCCTATATGGAATGACGCGATCTCGATCGCATCACGTTTCGCATGGATTTATCATGGTTTTTATCCCGTAATAGATTTTTATTCCTTGATAGTTGACTATTCTTGTTCGGAAACTATCATAATCTTTCGTTACTTGGTATTCGATGTTCGTGGCATTCACTCGTCCTATGGATTCCAATCGGATCCAATCTGGGCAGGATGGTGAGCCAAGCCATGACGGTCATCTGGCGGGATGTGCGTTCTCCAGGTGTCGCTGATGGGGGCTTTGGTGGAGTGATTATCTTTCAAGCAAGGTCCATTAAGATGAGACAGATTAGAAACATGACAAGGAAACTGGCGGCATTCTCCATGCTCCTGCTGGTGTGTTTCGTCGGCATGTACCGAGGCATGGTCGCCCAAACGGTAAATGGATTCCGTATGCCAGCAAATCCATACTACAATCCCTACACAGGGCCTTATGGTGGAAATTTCTCCGCCAGGAGTCAGCTCCCCAATCCGTATAGAACCACGCCGTTCCAATATAATAATTCCATGGCCTACCGTCCGCCCGTTCATAAGCCGTTTGCCAACGCCCCCCTTCAATATGCCCCGTTGGTGTCGAGTCAAGCTTATGCAAGGCACATTATATTGGACGACGGTTATTGGTAGTGGATTCCATGAATCGAATGAATCCCTGCATTTCAAAGATCCAAAAAAATACCAATGTAGTTGGAGACTGAAATCATGTTTGCGAGGAGTTATTCTGTCCGCTGGTTGGGCTTGATGTTAGGGAGCTTGTGCTGGCTGTCGGCTTCGAATGCCTTGACAGCCGCTGACGGGACGTTGGATTTACCTCTGCCGCCAACCGCAACGAATGCTGCGCTTCATTACCAGCGCGGTATTCTGTTTCTGGGTACGGTGGATGTTGCCAAACGGGAACTCCTGGACAAGTCGATCTGGGAAATTCTAGGAACCATGTCAAAGGAAGATCAGCTCAAGAAGATCAATGACTTGCTCTTCGAATCACGACATGCGATCCGTTCGGCACTCTTTGGGGCACAACAGGGGCAAGCCGACTTCGGCACTGATTCTCTCCAGTATTCTGTGGCCACACTGATCCCGCATGCCGATCCAATGGTCCGACTCCACAAGCTGGTGTTACTTTATGGAATGCAGCTCCAGTCGGAAGGGCACTGGGAGGATGCTGCCGAAGTTTACCTGAAAGCATTCCGCATGGCAGGTCATCTAACGCATCAGCTAACTTTGGCCGAAGCCATGGCTGGCGTGGAGATGCTCGAGGCGAATTACTATGTCTTCTCCATGTGGGCGGTCCGCTGTCCGGAGCAGACCCTTGTCAATCAGGCATCGCGGATGATGAATGTCCTAGCCAAGCAGACGCTGAATCCGGCAACAACCATGAGTCACGAATTCCGGATTCTGAAATTGCAGTTGGCGACCTTTCGCGCGTCATTTCCTGACGGCCCCTGGGCTGAGATGGTATTGGAGAAGTTGAATATGGCAATTCCGCCCGTCAGCGACCAGGAACTTCGCCAGGCAGCCATCGCCGCCGCCGCCGAACGGGGACTGTCGGCGGACATATTCAAGGACAAGCAAAGCTTCGACCGCTATGTAGACCAGTTGAAGTCGATCTATTTGTCTCTGGCGGAAGAAACGGCTGCTGCATTCACTTTGCCGACGGTCGCCGCGGTGGAACAGGGGCAGGCAATTCACGCGAAATACGCCAGCCGTCTTGGCAAGTTTGGTGATACCGGGATTGTGAATCCTGGCCAAATCGCGGCCTATTTCGCGACGCACGATGCCGAGTTAACGCTCACCAAGGTCATCGTTGCCTTGGCCGCCATCAAGGGGGAACAAGGCTATCCCAAGCGACTGGAAGTGCTGAAGGACCGGTTTGGCGGGCAAGTTCCATCCAGCCCCTACGACGGATCCCCGCTTTCTTACGAAGTTCTAGAAGACGGCCGTGGATTTCATATCACCGTGCCCAAAGTGGACGTTGACGCGATCGAATTGCCCAGTATTGATTTTCGGTTCTTACCGGCGGAAGAAGATCAATAACCGTATTGTTCACGATCAGTCTTTTTTTAACAGCCATTCACGAACTACGGAGACGGCACGATTTCCTTAATGAATTTTTCAGGCTATGTTTCCCACGGGCGTGTTTTGTTGTAGACACAGCGCGAATTCCGCCGACGTATCTGTCTATTTTTAAACAGAAGGAAACGAAGATAACTGAGAGGCACAATCTCTGTTTCCTCCGTTTTCTTCGTTCCCTTATATTCATTCTTGGATCGATTTAGAATCATCTATTTCCATAATGGACCGATACCCACCGACTCCCCAAAAATAATCTGCAAAAATAGATCTGACCCCTGGTCGTTTACGACTCCGATGTAGACGGGCCAGGTACGACCGTTAGCATCTCCAAACCAGAAATGAATTCGATTTTGTGGATGTGGTCCTTCAGGACCGACAAGAGCGCGGTTCGCCGATCCCGGGCGTTCCCATTCATGATGCCGCATGTCTGCCCTTCGCTGATAATCCACCCGTGCTGCTCCCATTTCCACTTCGAACATCCGCGCAAAGACTGGTCCGTTAACTGGAGAATTCCCAGCTTATTTGGATGCTCGCGTTGCAGTCGCTCTAATTCCGCTTTGAGGTGATCCAATTCTTCATCCGCTGTCATCATTTTGCCTTAAGTAGAACTCCATGGGCAGGATTATAAGGACCTTTACGCTTTCCTGACATTGTATGTATTAAACACCAAGAAGCAAGTCGGATAACAAATCAGCCTTGGTCCGGTTCGGTAACGAAGCGATAGCCGGCATCCCGAATCGTCAGAAAGTACTTGGGCTGCGCGGGAATCGGTTCAAATGTTTTACGCAACCGGCTCATGAACTGGTCGGGGGCTCTAGTTTGCAGGGTTCCGGGAAGTCCCCAGACGTTTTGCAAAAGTTCACTTCTTGGGATGACTCGCCCCTCATTTTCTGCGAAATATCGGAGCAGATTCATTTCCAGGTGCGTTAATCGCACCATTCGGTTGCCGATCGTCACTTCAAAGGTAATGAAATTGATCGAGGCGTTTGCAAACTTGAGCACCGCGATTTTGTCAGCTTCCTGTGGCGATTGGCCAACGAGGGAACGTCGAAGTGCCAACAGATTCCGCACGCGGCTGA
>JAFGFZ010000435.1 GCA_016930815.1 Pirellulales bacterium
CTTGGCCGTCGCGTTGCCCAGGTTGCGCTTTTGATTGCATCGTCGGCGCACGAACTGCATTGATTGGCGTGGTCCAGATCCCGCGCGCATGGTCATTGCGAACCTTGGACGGCGCGGGAATCCGTTGAATCCAACAAGGCTCGGCCGTGCTTGCGAATTGCGTCCATCAAACGGTCGAGGTGTTCGGGCTCCGTTCGGGGATTGATAATCGTGACTCGAAGTGCGCCGGCACCATTCAGGTTCGTTGAAACGATATAGAAATCGCCCGATTCAATCAGGCGGCGCCGCAGATCGAGTTGGAATCGTCCCAGTTGTTCCACAGGGGCTTCCCGCAGCGGTTCGGGCACATAGCGGAATACGACGATATTGCATTCCGGTTCGTGCAATGGTTCGAAATCGGGTGCTGCCGCGAGTTTTTCATAAAAAACGCGTCCCATGGAGAATGTGATATCCACCAGATCGTTGAAGAGTTGGGATCCGAAAAGGGACCAGATTCCCCAAAGTCCAAAAGCGGCCGCCCGCTTGGTGCATTCGATTGTCCGCAATCCGCTGTCATATTCGGCCAATCCAGGGGCCGCCGGATCAAACAGATAGGGGGCATCCTGGCGGAATGTTTCGAACTGATGAGCCCCGCAGCGATAGAAGACAAACGCGCAGAGCGCGGGAACAAAGAGCATCTTATGGGCATCCCAAATGATGCTATCGGCGCGATCCAGGCCGGCAACCAGGTGCCGATACCGCGGGCTGAAACAAGCGGCGCCGCCATGCGCGGCGTCTACATGAAGCCACACATCGTGGCGGCGGCATACATCGGAGATCGCCTCGAGTGGATCGAACGCGCCGATCGGTGTGGCACAGGCACACGCGACCACGGCGACAACCGGTTGGTTTTTCGCTCGCAGGTTCCGAAGCATTTCGTCGAGCCGGTTGGGATCCATCCGGCGTCGATCATCCGGCGGCACGGGCAAGACGTGGCCGGTTCCGAGGCCCAGGATTCCAGCGGACCGGGTCACCGAATAGTGGGCATCGGCATGGACCAGGATCACCGGGGATAGCCCGGATCGCAGAGCGCCCCGTTCCCAAACATCACCCAACCGGACATTCCGGGCTGTTAGGAGGGCCGTCAGGTTGGCGAGGGATCCGCCATGGGTCACCAGACCTGAAAAGGTTGGTTCGGACCAACCAATCTGGCGGCCTAGCCGATAGACGAGTGCCCTTTCGATCGATGTGGCCCATGGCCCCATGTCATAGATGGCCATCACCTGATTGGTGACCGCCCCCACCCCGTCAAAGAGCCCGCCCACCGGAACGGATGCGGGGACCTGATGCCCAATATATCGTGGATCGTGCAGGTTCAATCCTCGCGCCAACATGGTCTGGACCAGTTGGGCGAAATGGTTGGCCAGTGCATCGCGATCGGCGATTTTCGGAACGGCCATTTCCAGGAAGCGGTCCGCTTGAAGAACGTTTTCCGGCGGATTGCACCAGGGCAACACTGCTCGTTGGGCTGTTTCGGTTTGTGCCAAATGGTCTGCTAGCAAATCGACCATTCGATGGCCCGCGGTCCGAAACAGTTCGGGATCATACGCGGCATCCATGCGTTGCCGTGTTTCATCAAGCTCCATATTCAAGCCCATGGGAGGTTGTTTCCGCTCGTGGATTTGGCCATGGAATGATCATTGAGGACAATTACCGTTCAGTAGGTCGACCGGGCGATGCTTCGTCCAGCCGGTTATCCCCATGGCATTGTAAGCGAATTTGGCAACGGATGCCTATTCGACAATTGGCATGGCATCTTCAGTAGTCGAGGCAGGCGGTGGACGTCACTCGTGGCGTAACGCCTCGACAGGATCCATGTGGGCCGCTCGATAGGCAGGATAGAGTCCGAACAACACGCCCACGCCCACGGCAACCATTAGCGAAGCCACAATGGACCAGGGGGCCGTGATCGGTTCCAATTTAAGAATGGTTGGAGGCAATGCCGCCATCGTTTCTGGAAAGAACTTCATTGCCAGTGTGCGGGTTAACCGAACCGTGGGAGTGCATAGAAATCCGAGACCGACACCGAGCGCGCCACCAATGCCGGTCAGCACCACGGATTCCGCAAGAAACTGCTGGATAATGTCCCGCCGCTTGGCTCCCAGCGCTCTTCGTATCCCGATCTCTCGGGTTCGCTCGGTTACAGAAGCTAGCATGATGTTCATGATACCGATGCCGCCAACAATCAATGAGATGCCGGCGATTAGCACGAGTAAGAAGTTAAAGAGCATCCGCAGCATTTCTGCCTGTTGCAGGAGTTCCTTCGGCACGACGATTCCCACATCCTGCTTGGGATGATATTTCTCGATGAGAGTCCGAATGATATCCGCCGTTTCATCGACATCATCCAGGCTGTCGACACGGAGTGTGATTTGACTGAGCTGAACGATTTCCCCTTCGTTCCCTCCCGAGCGGCTGGTAAAGACAATATCACCGATCCGCCATCGAAGGGTTTCCAGGGGAATGTAGACATCCAGGTTATAATCCTGGGAATCGAGACTGCCACCAATGGCCGCCGTGGGATCGCGTTCTGCGGTTTGGCCAATGACTCGATAGAACTCCCCATTGATCTGAATCGATTTTCCGATTGGATTCTCGTAGGAAAAAAGTCGCCGTGCGGTGGTTGCGCCCACGACAGCTACATTGTCGGGTGGCGTTCCGTCTTTATCCGTAACGAACCGGCCTAGCTCCACGGTGAGCCGGTTCAATTCGGCATATTCGGCGGTGCAGCCGACCACTCGGGCTTCGACCAGGCGTTCACCGTAGCGGACCTCTCTGCGAATTTCACGCATGGGGACTGC
>JAFGFZ010000436.1 GCA_016930815.1 Pirellulales bacterium
CCGGGAGGGTCGAAGGCGAGGAACGAGCCTTCGGGGAGGGGCAGCGCGACGATGGTCATCCACCATCCAAGTCGACCCTCCCCGCGAAAGCTCGCCTAGGCTCACTTCGCGACCCTCCCAAAGGGAGGGTGAATCTAAACTGCACGGCCTCTAGGAGGAAGTCGGAGTGGACTTCTTGAGCCATGAAAGTATGTCAATGATTGCTTTTTTTCATAAGCGTGCTTCTCACATGATATCGGTGGTTGTGACTGTCTTCTTTTTTATGCAACTATCAACGGTCGCTCTTGCAGTGGCGGTTGAGGATATGACCGGAACGAAAACGGCCCCTTCGGATGATCCGGGTTGGGCAGCTGTTACCAATTCAGGTAAATCGGCCATTTATCTTGGTGATAGTTGGGTTCTCTCGGCACTGCACCTTTTTCCGGGTGCCGAACCGAAAAGCCTTGTTTTTGATGCCGGCACCTTCCAGCCAATTGCCGGAAATACGTCCTTTATCATTCCCAATCCTTCCAATTGGGGTGGTCAGTCGCTCTCGGCTGAAACCGATCTCTTCCTTTTCCGCGTGAACGGTTTTATCGATGTCCCAGCCATAACAATTGCCTCGACTCCGCTGACCGAAGCCGACCTGGATGGGAATAATGAGGGTCCCGAAGTTGTGATGATGGGGAATGGATGGAGCCGGGAAGCCAGTCTCAGAACATGGTGGGTCGATACCAGCGCGGGATCCGAAGGGCCGTGGGAATGGAGCGAGTCCTATGTAGCGGGTTGGCAGACAAAAGAAGGATATAAAAGGGAGTCTCCCTACGGACGGCGCTGGGGAACGAATCGCATAGCGGACGAAGATTCCGTATTCGGTGGAAACGACAATGATCTGAACCATGTCATCAAAGTCGGAAGGGATGTCGTTTCGTTAATCACCGTTTTTAACAAGAACGGCACCCAGCACGAGGCCCAGGGCCTTGGTAGTGACTCGGGTGGCCCGGTTTTTTCCAAGAGGGATGGCCAGTGGGAGCTTCGAGGCATCATGAACGCAGTACTGATCTACCCGAGCCAATGGGATGCAGACCACGGTGGCTTCATGTCGGCCATGTATGGGAATGCCACGACCTTCGCGGACTTATCGGTTTATCACGATGCGATCCAGGCAATCATCGATGCGCATCCCAACTACTCGATCATTGGGGATATCAATTTGGATGGTTTAGTTTCTGGCGACGGAACGGGCCCGGTCGAATCGGATGATTTGTCGGCCTTTATCGCCGGGTGGCGCCATGAACATCCTCTTGCGAACATCGAGGCCTGGAAACAGGGCGACCTCAATCTCGATGGCATCACGGATTTGTATGATTTCGCACTCCTCCGGGACGTCTATCCCAGCGCCGGGGCCATCGCAGGCCGTCTCAATAGCAGTGCCGTACCCGAGCCAAGTTCCGCCATCCTGACAATCTGCATCGGCACGGTATTGGCCGGACTATGGCACCAATGGAAGAAGCGGTCCCTGGGATCTATGATAGGCCGAAGGCCTTTTTCACCGTAGCCTGGAAGAACACCCCTTGTTGTTTTACACAAGTCCGTTTAGGGCCACCCCGTTGGGGTTTTATGGAATCTATTGCGTTACCTATCCCAGGGTTACGAGACGGTCGATACCCTCCCGTCTCTCCACCCTGGGCTTGTATAAGGTCGCCCCGTTGGGGCTGAGGCTTTGATTGACTTGTGTAAAACAACGACAGTAACACCCCAGGAATTTGGGCGCTTTCTGGTATCTATCCATGTTGAATAGGAAACGGAAACAGAGTTATCTCCGGTTCAATTCTGGGAATGTTACGTTGATGCTATTTGGTGCGTGTTTTTTGAACCATTCGTAGGTACTGGCGATTCCTTCGCTGAGTGCAATGCGGTGGTGCCATCCGAGCTTGTGAATCCGGCTAACATCCAACAGCTTGCGAGGTGTTCCGTCTGGCATACTCGGATCGAAGATAAAGCGGCTTTCCGGAAAAATAATCTGCCGCATCAGTTCGGCCAGTTCCTGGATAGAAATATCTTCTCCAGTTCCGACATTGATAATTGGTTCCTCGTCATATCGATCCAGCAAGAAGACACATGCGTCGGCCAGGTCGTCGACATGCAGAAATTCCCGCCGGGGATTCCCGGTTCCCCAGAGTGTCACTTCGGTGCCGCCCGCGGCGCGGCAATCGTGAAATTTCCGCATCAGTGCCGGGAGGACATGGGAACTGTGCAAATCGAAATTATCATTGGGCCCATACAGATTCGTCGGCATCGCGGAGATGAAATGGCAGCCGTACTGGCGGCGATAGGCCTGGCATGATTTCAGCCCAGCGATCTTAGCAATGGCATACGCTTCGTTTGTCGGCTCCAGGGGGCCGGTGAGGAGATATTCCTCTTTGATTGGTTGCGGGCAATCACGGGGATAAATACAAGAGCTTCCCAAGTAAAGGAGCTTTTTCACGCCCGTCTGCCAGGCTGCGTGGAGGACGGTGGAATGGATCATCAAGTTGTCATAGAGAAACTCGGCCGGATAGCTTGCATTGGCATGAATGCCACCCACTTTCCCAGCGGCGTGGATCACATAGTCCGGCCGATTCTTGGTAAACCACGCATCGACGGCCAGCGGATTTCGCAAATCGAGTTCCGACCGGGGGACTGTCAGGATATTGCCAAAGCCATCCTTTTCGAGGCGGCGGACGATGGCCGACCCAACGAGACCACGATGGCCGGCAACATAGATATTCGCCTTGGTATTCAGTGATTGGAACATTCGTATCAATAGTTCAAAGTTCCTCCAGCAATGACTGTGGCAATTCGATCCGCGGCATGGCCATCCCATTCGGCCGGTGCGTGGCCCCGTTTATAGGTATTGCTGGCGACCTCGTGCAAGTGGTGCCGGAGCTTGATCGGATCGTTCCCGATCAGCGTACTGGTTCCTTGGGTGACCGTGATCGGCCGCTCCGTGTTCGGCCGCATCGTCAGGCAGGGAATTCCCAGAACGGTCGATTCTTCCTGCAGACCGCCTGAATCGGTGACGATGACCCGCGCACGGGTAGTTAGCGAGAGGAAATCCAAATAACCCAAGGGGGGCGTGATGGTGAGCCCGATTGTGGTCGCAAGACGTTTCTGGAGCCCAAACCGTTCCAAACGCTCCCGCGTTCTGGGGTGGATTGGGAAGATGAGGGGGATTTGCGCGCTGATGTCAATGAGCACATCGATCAGCGGAGTCAGCGTATCGGGATCGTCCACGTTCGACGGGCGGTGTAATGTGACGACCCCATATTCGCCCGGTGCCACCCCGAAGCGGCTCGGCGCGTTGATCTTGGTGGCCTTTGGCAGCATATGAAAGAGCGTATCGATCATCACATTGCCGACCAGATGCAGATGCTCTTCAGGATGCCCTTCTTTGCGAAGGTTTGCCAGGCCGGCCGGCTCGGAGACAAGGAGCATATCCGCCAGGGAGTCGGTGACAATCCGGTTGATTTCCTCGGGCATCGTCCGGTCGAAACTACGCAAGCCCGCCTCGACATGGGCCACCGGGACGCCAAGTTTGACCGCGGCGAGCGTCGCGGCCATGGTCGAATTCACATCCCCCACGACAATGAGCCGATCGAATGGGACACCCTCCGGTGTGCCCTCGATGAGCACTTTCTCCATCCGCTCCAGCACGCGGGCCGTCTGCACACCGTGGCTGGCCGATCCCACATCGAGTGAGATATCAGGCCGCCGCATGCCAAGTTCTTCGAAGAAAACATCCGACAGGCTCGCATCATAATGCTGGCCCGTATGGATGAGTGTCGCCTGGAGTTGACCACGAAATGGCCCTTGATCGAATGCTCGCAAGATCGGTGCCATCTTCATAAAATTCGGCCGGGCACCGACAACACATGCTAATTGTTGTTTTGCCAAATAAAACTCACTTTCACACTTGTTTGTGGCAGGGTCTCCCGACCCTGCCACTTCCAGACTGGAGGCCTCCAAATTCAGGAATCATAAGGCGTTTGGTCGGAAATTGAGACTTTCGGTCGGTGTTGTGGCCCGGTCAGGAGACCGGGCCACAACAGGGTTCACAAACCGCCGGGGACTGGCTCATTTTTCAGCCCGTTTTGGTCTTTCCGCCAGTTTGTGCGTGAAGGCCGAAAAATGTGCCTGTCCCCTTATGGTCGCCCGGGACAGTCCCCGTGAACGGTTACCCAATTCTTGATGGAATGAATGACGCGATCCTGGTCATTTTCTGTCAGTGCGACGCTGCATGGGATGCTAATCGCTGAACGGTATAGTATTGGAGTGAAATCGAGCGCATGGCAATAGCAGATACCTCCAAACGCGGGCAGATCCGGCATCGGAACCCATAACGGGCGTGCTTGAATGTTGTGCTCATTGAGGTGACGCATCAGCGCATGCGCATTTTCCCCCGCCCGGATCGTATACATCCAATACGTGCTCTCGACATCCTGGGCCTTTGGGGCAAGTGTGATTTGAGGCATATCCGCGAAACCGAGCTCATATCGGGCTGCGATGTTGCGCTTGCATTGAATGTATTGATCCAACAATTCAAGTTGTCCGACGCCGATCGCCGCAAGCACGTTGGATAGGCGGTAGTTATAACCTACCATGTCGTGATGGAACATGAGTGGGTCTGATTTCGCGGTGGTGCTGAGATGTCTTGTCTTTCGCGAATTGGTTTCATCGTGGAACATCAACGCGCCACCGCCGCCTGTCGTGACGATTTTATTTCCATTGAAACTCGTGATAACGATTCGCCGCGAAGGATCGATATTCCGTGTCGGCGCTCCGATTCCACGCCCACGGAATGTTGCGCCCAGGCATTCCGCGGCATCTTCGATGAGAGGCAGCTCGAACCGGGATGCCAATTCCGCCAGGGCGTCGACGTCCGCCATGCCACCCAGCAGATGGACCGGCAAGAGGGCCGCAATCCGCCGCTTCGTTTTGCGATTGACCAGGTGCCCAGTCGCTTCACGGTCGCAGTGATGTTGAAGAAAGTCCTCCAATTTATCGACATCGATCTGCCACGTCTCGGGATCAATGTCAATAAATGCCGGCCAGGCGCCGCAATATCGGATGGCATTTGCCGGCGAAACGAAGGTGATTGACGGCATCACAACTTCCGTATCCGGCTCAACACCGAAAACCTGCAACGCTAGATGCAGCGCGGCTGTTCCGGAAATCGTCGCCACGCAATACCGTCCGCCCGTGATGCGGCAGAGATCTTCCTCGAACCGGGTGACATACGAACCGACATACGAGACCCAGTGCGTATCAAGGCATTCCTGGACATACCGAGATTCATTTTTTCCGATGTGAGGAACACACAATGGGATAAATGTGTCTTCTTGTTGATTGTCGCTCATCACTTACATTCTATTATCCAGGAACTTATTGGTTTCTCTATGTGAGAAATCGGTTACGATTTTCTGCAATGCATTGAGGATATCTTGCCGAGTCCAATGACCGGACTTGAGAAGCCACCGGACGAAATCAAAGAACTCCTTCAGGGAGTCCTCCTCTTGAAATTCTGGATTCTTCACAACACCAAAATTCTGGAATCGTTCCAGATCAAGGATATCATCATCCGTGTAGAACTCTTCATAGTCTTTTTCGCCGGTCGTGTCACTGTTGAAGAAAAAGCAAGGCCACTGTTTTTTCGCGGCTAGCTCCTTGACGCAGCGGCGAGCTTGTTCCTCAGTTTCGCACGGCACGGGTTCCAATCCAAGGCGATCCAGAAACCTTCGGCAGATTGTGTCGAAACGAGTCAGTTGGAACTGATCGACGAGTTTTGGAAAGAGCAGATCACGATTTTCACCCAAGAGGCAGGACATCAGACATAACTGCCCTGATTCCTCAGGCGTGATGAAATATCGCTGGACATCCTGCGGCGCGGCCAGGGGTTGTTTTTTGTGGATCCGTTGGATGAATCCATGGAGGAGACTTCCATCCGAGAAGGCGACATTGGCGAACCGCGCTGTCGAAACGGGTACTTTCGAACTTGCCCGCATCAGGCATAGTTCCATCACCCGCTTGCTAGCTCCCATCGCGTTCGTAGGCCGGACCGCTTTGTCCGATGAGACTCCAAAATATTTCTTGGCCCCAGATGCCGCGGCCAGCTCGAGCGTGCTTTCGGTGTTCAGAATATTCACCTCAATCATCCGCATCAATGTGTACGGATCCTTTTCGCTCCGTACATGCTTCAGGGCAGAGAGGTTCAGAACGTAATCGTAGGGCGGCTCCGATTGGAACATGGCTTGAAACTGCGGACTACCACAATCGAGGGGCAGCGTGCGGAAATCGCCTTCGATGTATCCATAGGAACTACGGATATCCCGGACCAGCTCAACCAGATTGTTCTCGCTGATATCGACCACATGAAGCCGCTTGGGATTGCGTTGGAAGATCTCCTTGACAACAGCCTGCCCAATAGTCCCCGCCCCGCCCAGGACTAGGAATGAACTCGCTTGGACCTGCCGTGCCAGCTCGTCGGCATGGCGCGTGAGATCCGCGTCGAAAAGGCGCCGATCCCGTCCAAGGATGGACAAGATGTCTTCGGTAGAATGCCACATGACAGTTCTCTCCAGATTTGAGATCAGGGTCGTTTACGACCCTTTACGCCGTAGGCGGTCTTAGGCCCGCCGTTTACGGCGGGTCATGTGGTGCAACCGGAAATCTCACCCCCCGCCCCAACGCACCCCTAGGGGGGTGCGTTGGGGCGGGGGGAAATGGGTGGTTTCATGAGCCCATGAACCCGTGCTAAAGCACGGGCCTAGTACCGCCTACGGCGGAAAACGGCCATCAATGGCCGTAGTGTTGCGAACATGTTTCGTATTTCAAAGTGTAGTATATATTCGTATCACAACGTATCCTAGTTGTTCAGAAGATTCTGCAAAAGACGATGAAATTGCCTGGCATGATCGTTTCGATTGAAATGTCGAACGACATGCTCCCTCGCCCGTTGGCCCATGCGCTGGCAGAGGTCTGGATCCGCTTTCAGCCGTCTCACCGCGTCGGCGAACTGTTTGGAATCGCCTGGTTGAACATATATTCCACCATCGCACTGTTCAATGACTTCCCGAATGACACCGTCGATTCCTAATATCGTCGGCCGGCCAGCCGCCATATAGTCGAATACTTTATTTGGGTAGGTCGTTTTGAACATGGGAATATTCATCAGTGTTGCTACGCAAGCGTTCGAGGCAGCCAGCAGATCGGCCATTTCGGATTTCGGAATGACGCCGGTCAATGTGACATTGCCGATTTTGGATTCCTGCACCAGTTGTTCGATTTCCTGCCTCGCCTTGCCATCACCGGCCAGGACGAAGTGAATGTCAGGGTCGTCTTGCAGAGTCTCCGCGGCACGGACAATCGTCTGAATGTCGTTTGCTGGGCCGATCGCGCCGGCGTAGGTTACAATGAATTTGCCCAAAAGATCGTACCGTTTGGCAAAGGACGTGCCATCGCCCTCGGGATCAAACATCGACGGATCCACGCCATTGGAGATGAGCGTTACTTTCTCTGGTCTGATCCCCTTGTTCACTAGGTAGTCCACATAGGCCGGCGAGTTAACGATAATGTGCCGCGCGCGGCGGTAGAGATGGTATTCCAGCCGTCGAGCGAAGAAGATGAGTATCCGGGATTTCAGGATGCCCATGTCAATCGCGAAATCTGGCCAGAGATCTCGAATTTCAAGCAAGAACGGCTTGCGCCGGAAAAGGGCCAACATCGACGCGCTAAATGCCTGGAATAAAGATGGGCTGGTGCCCATGATAATATCTACTTGTTTGGTGCGACGCCAACCCGCCCAAAACGACTTGTGCATGAATCCGAGAAATGCAAGGACGCGCCAAATGAAGTTCCGATGGAGTACAGCCAGAGTCGACACACGGTAGATGTTAACCCCATCGATTCGCTCCTCACGTGGCCGATTAATCCGTTTCCCGTCAAGGTAACTCACGTCACTGGCGATCACGGTAAATTGATCCCCTTGTTCGGTGCAAAACCGAGCGAATTCGAAGTGACGCGTGCCACCTCCTTGCGTTGATGGCAAAAACATTTGATGAATCAGTAGGCAGTGCATGGCCTTATAATATGTAATTTCTTGTGCAATAGATTCCCTTGAAAATCAAGAAAGATCATTTCTCAGTGAGTTGTCGGAGCAATCAGGGGTTTTGATATATATGATGTGGATTAACATACAAGTCAGATGCAACGGAACCGGACAGGATGATTTTCTCGATTATCGACACGGAAGGATCACGACTACGGAGAGTAAATGAACAACGCAAGATCGAATCTCCAAAAGCAA
>JAFGFZ010000062.1 GCA_016930815.1 Pirellulales bacterium
CATGGTGTGGCGCGAGGATGATATCGCAGTCGATCGGGAGTTCAGCAAACAAGGCATCCAGTCCAAGAGAGTCCAAATCGCCTGGCAACAGCATGCGCCAGCCTCGATAGGTGACTAGGAGCACGATACTGTTCGCGTTATCACTTCCGGCAACTCCCCGGCGTGGCGGATGGAGCACCTCAACTTGCAGATCGGCTTCTCCCAAGTTGAGCTGATCGCCGGCGTGGATCTGATGGACGGGAATCGACGCATCCCGCAAGGCATCCTGGAGAAATTGCGGCGCGTCCATGTCCTTTTTTTTGTTGATCGGATCGAACATGACCGGCGAGACAAACACGGCGCCGATGTCGAATCGCGGGAGCAGGTCGGGGACGGCGTTATAATGATCGATATCGGCGTGGGAGAGAACGATCCCATCGATTCGCGTGATACCACGCGACCAGAGACAGGCGGCGATGGTTTGTGCACCTTGATTGGGAGAGCCAAGGTTACCGGCATCGTAGAGAATTGTTTTTCCTCCCGGTGTTTCAATCACAGCGCACGTCCCATGCCCGATCGCGACAAAAGAACATTGGAACGTCTGGCGGTTGGCTGTTCGCCACAGGGAAAACATCAAGCCGCAGGAGATCCAGATTGCCCAGACGGCGATGCGCCACCGCCGCCGCGCGATGGAATTGAACGGGACCTGCCCACCGATCAGTAGGGCATAGAAACCGATGATCCACCACATGTCCGGCCCGGGCCACCAGAAATGTCCACCAGGAATCGACTTCGCGACTTCGATCAGGCCCTCCAGGCCAGCCAGCGCCCCATTGCAGAGGATGCCCAGGATCCAGGCCAAGAGCGGGGCAAGCCATCCGACCAAAAGAAGAAGGAATCCGCTGACTAGCGCGGCCCAAATGAGGAGCCAGACGAGGGGGCTGAGCGGAATTGCAATGGGGGCTGCGATGTGAAACTGGTGTAAGACCAGTGGTAAAGCGGCCAACCAGACGACCAGCGTGGCCAGAATGATATGCCCGATCCAGCCCCCAACGTAGCGTGCGGCACGGATCGGCCAGGCTTCTGACTGGGCGATGAGTAGGTCGAGCGGATCGGTTGTCTTTCGCTGAATGAAGTGCCGATTGTACCAGATCAACATACCGACCGACAGGAAGCTCAACTGGGTTCCTGTCCGAAACAGTTCGCACGGATTGATCGCCAACACAACAAGCGAGGCAGCCGCGAGACAATTGTAGGCGACGGCCCGGCGACCAGACCACATGGCCACGCAAACCAAGGTGACTAGCACCGCTGCCCGTAGGACGGGGGGCCGCGCGTCGGCAATGAGGGCATAAGCCCCAACCAAAATCATCGCGGCCATCAGGGCGATGTTTCGAGGTACGATCCCCCAGCCGAGCGCAAAAAATAATCCCATGGCCAGGATGCCAACATGAAGACCCGACACCACAAGAAGATGAACCGTCCCGGTCATCAGGAAGGACTCAGTTTCCATGCTAGGAAGCCCTTCGCGGGCGCCGAGGAGCACGGCCGCGGCCAATCCGATCCGGCGCTGGCCAATAGCAGCGAACAACATGTTTCGGGCCGCTTGACGAACCGAATCGATCCAGCGCTGCAAGGACCAGATCCGGCCAGGCGCGACTACCTGGACACATTCCGGAAAACGTGCATGCATGCCAATCAACCTCCGATCGGCCCGGTTGTATTCCTGGAAATCGAATTCACCCGGATTCCTGGCCGGCTGTGGGCGGGTTATGGATCCATGGACTCGAATTCGATCTCCGGCGTGGATGCCCAATACGTGCCCATCGACTCGCAACAGGCAATCCCCGGCGGCAGGCCGCCATTCTCGGCCGATTCGAATCGAACAAAAGGAAATCATCAGTTGGCTTCCCTCGCCGACAGGAATCGCCCGAAGAGGACTCGGGGGAAGAGCCGGCGTCCGCCGGGGGGCATGTTTGGCGATCGCCTCGATGCATGCCGGCCTGTACGTTATGTCTGCGTAACGACTCATTTCATGGATGGAGTAGACACACCATCGATCATGATGCCAGGCAGCGGCGCACAGTCCCACCGAGCAGAGTAGCAACCACGATCCAGCCTGTTCCCATTGGAACTTCCAGGTGACCAGAGCCCAAATCATGAGGCAGGCGAATGCCAAGATCCAGTAGGCTTCGACACTCCAAACGAACGTAAGCCACCGGTCCAACAGGATACCGAAGATTACCGCGCCACATACAATCACCAGCGGCTGGTATTGGATGGAGCGCTTCGGGGGAGATTCAGAGACTGCCCGGCCAACAGGCTCGTGTTGATGTGCGGGGTACATCCAACCGGTCAATTCGCATCACGATTCCTACATCACCGGCCAAATCGGCACCGGTACGATGTCGCCATGCTACCACGAGTCCCTTCCCGTTGCGAGAAGCCTACTCCAAATCAGCTTTCGCAAGCTTATTCGGCAAAACCGCCACGCCTCCTTGCTAGATCAAGCTCCCCGGAGAGAAAAGACGTAGAGTCTGGCCGTTGACTCCATCGATGGAAATCGATCTCCTTTTGACACCTCATGCCGACTCCATTAGACTTCATCCGTTGTCCTTGGGTGTTTTGAGAACAATCGGGAATACGATTCCATGTTGACTGACAATATCCTCGATCTGATCGGCAACACACCTTTGCTTCGGCTCAAAGGCGAGAATATCTACTGCAAAGCGGAATTTCTGAATCCGGGTGGGAGTATCAAAGACCGGGTGGCGCTGGCCATGCTGGAAGGGGCGGAACGGGACGGGCGTCTGCGCCCGGATTCGATCATTATCGAACCGACAAGTGGTAATACGGGAATTGGTGTTGCCCTCATCGGCCGTCTCAAGGGGTATCATGTCCGGATCGTCATGCCCGAGGGGATGAGTGAGGAACGGAAGAAGCTGATCAAGGCAATGGGGGCGGATCTGATCGTCACACCCGACGAGGAGAGTATTGGCGGAGCCGTCAAAAAGGTCGCGCAGCTGGCGGCCGAAAATCCCAAGGTCTTCGTACCCCAACAATTCGAAAATCCCGACAATCCACGCTGCCATTACATGGAGACTGCCCACGAATTGTGGCGGCAAATGAGTGGTGAAATCGATTGTTTCGTGGCCGGTGTTGGAAGCGGGGGAACGCTCCAAGGAGTTGGGCAATTCCTCAAAGAACATCGGCCCAACGTCCGAATTGTTGCCGTGGAGCCCAAAGATGTTTCGGCCCTGCTAGGGCACGAACCCGGGCTGCATCAAATCCAGGGAATCGGTGATGGCTTCATCCCAGCGGTTCTGGATATTTCGCTGGTCGATGATGTCATCGAAGTTACCGACGAGGAGGCGATCGAGACAACGCGGCAACTGAGCCGCGATTTCGGTCTCCTTGTCGGAATATCCTCGGGAGCCAATGTCTGGGCCGCTCGGCAATTGGCCCGGACAATACCGGGCAATATCACGACCGTTCTGCCCGATCGGGCCGAACGTTATTTTAGTACTGCGTTGCTCTAGCCCGCATTGCGAATCAAGCGGCCGACTGGTTCAGCCGGTCGAGAGCCCGCTGAGCCTCTGCCCGGACGGCGCTATCTGAGTCGTTGAGCAGCCGGATCAGTTCCCCAACGGCACAGGCGGCACGCCGCCCATGAAGCCGCAAGGCCCCTGCGGCATTCCGCCGCTCGGTAGCACTTGGATCGGATAAGCGCCGAATCAGTTTTTCTATCAGGGGATCCGATTTTTCAGACGTCATGATGCCATTGTCCTGCAATATGACACGAAGTTGAATCAAGGAACATCAAGTCATTCGATGTCATCCTAGCCCGTTATGTACTCTTTTTTATCGGCCGGTTGCTCGGTGGACCTTCTATCCATCTGGCCAGAAAGTGGCTCCGGGCGAAAAGGAGACAGGTTCGTAGGCCGGTTGCACCGAGAGAGGTCCAAGGCATGTCCAAACCGGTTCACTGCCGTGTTGGGGATTGGAATCAAAATAAATCCATTTGGCCGAAGGCCAAAATGACCGTAGCCTAGGCAACGCCCTCGTTGTTTTACACAAGTTCGATCCAAAGCCCCAAAGGGGCGTCGCTATCCCAGCCCAGGGTGGAGCCAATGCGAGCCCTGCGAGCATTGGCGCAACCCTGGGTACCTGTTCCAACCCCAATGAGAACCCTGAAAGGGTGGCCCTAAAATAATGTCCGTTTAGAGCCACCCCGTTGGGGTTTTATGGAATATTGCGTTACCTATCCCAGGGTTACGAGACGGTCGGTACCCTCCCGTCTCTCCACCCTGGG
>JAFGFZ010000437.1 GCA_016930815.1 Pirellulales bacterium
GACCCAACGCGTGCCAAGCCCGCAACCCAAAAGGGCTTACAAACATGCGCGCACCACGCGCGCATGTTACAGACGAAGACTCTAAAGGACCAAAAGCTGGAAAGACAAAGGCACGTGCCATCAGGAACTCGGCGGGAAAAGACTTGGCGCAAGGCTGATCTTGGCTATTGCCATCGAACCGCTATAATCCGTCGCTCTTTCGGCCTGGGTATTTCTAAAGCTTCGTGAGTGGCCGCGCAGCGTGTGTCTTGTGGGATATCCGGGCGAGTCGATTCGTTCACACACCCTCCTTTGCAAGGGACGGCTCGATGTGGAATGGCCCGGCAATTTTCCGACATGTCTACGCCTTGCTTCTTGGCGTCGCGGTCTGCTGCTTGGGTTGCGGGACCACTCGTTCGACGGACACGTCACGGACGGCGACCGAGCAACTCTTGATTTCGGATTCAATCGATCGGACTGTACAACAGATCAATTTTCGCCCGCTGGCAGGCCGGAGGATTTATCTCGATACAACCTATCTTTCAAGTGTTACCGACCAGTCCTATCTCGTCAGCACACTCCGACAGCATATGCTTGCTAGCGGCTGCATTTTATCATCGTCTCGGGACGAGGCCGAGTATATCGTCGAGGCACGAGCTGGCGCGGTGGGAACGAACCGCCATGATCTTCTGTTTGGGATTCCTGCTGTCAATATCCCAACCTATCTGCCAGGTTTGGGAGGAGCTCCGGCAAGCATTCCTGAAATGCCGATCATCAAACGGTCGCATGGGATCGGAGTCTCCAAGATTGCGGTATATGCCTACCATCGAGAAACCGGTGCACCAATCTGGCAATCCGGTATCGCCATCGATCGTAGTACGGCCAGGGATACGTGGATTCTTGGTGCGGGTCCTTTCCAAAGTGGGACTATCCGGGATGGGACTGCGTTTGCCGGTACCGAATTGCGCATTCCGCTTCTTCCCGAATCATCCGACAGGGACAAAACCGTACCCGTGGTGAACATTCATGAAGAAGCCGTGTTCCAAGCACCGGTGGCGCCGGTCACGGCCCAGGCCTCGTACGAAGACCAATCCGAACAGACGCCCCAAAAGCAATAGCTAATCACCCGGACCGGTCATGGCCTGGTAAATTTCCAGGAGGATCTTGGGGAGCAGTACGATGCCCGAGTAGTGATCCACGGGCAATTGGATGTGATGGCCATCGGGCAGACGCGCGGCTTTCGCCAGCGCCTGCGAACATGCGGGTGGAACCACATCGTCGAATTCTCCATAATAAAGCCAAGTTGTTTGGGGATCCATGCGATGGGCTAGCCGCAAAGGTTCAATCGTTCGCGTTAATTCCCGTAGCCTCGTGCCCTCAATCCCAGCCGCTTTCAGCTGATCGCGGAGAGAAGCCGAGTCGCGAGCCCCCTGCTCAATCACCTCATGCAGGTTTCCGCCGGCCAACAGGATAAAAATCCGGTTGTAACCATGGTCGAGTCCAGCGACTGTTGCCGTAACAAAGCCACCCAGACTGGTCCCCTGCAGACCAATCTTCGTGGTGTCGATCGAGGGTAGAGCCGCCACGGCATCCCGTGCGCGACGCACGTCCGCCACCCCTTGTTTTAATATCTCAAAGGTGTTTGCAACGTCCCGTGCCGCGTCCGTTTTCCGGACTCCGTAACCGGGTAGCTGGATTAAAAAAGTATGCATCTTCAATCCGGCAAGACCGCGGGCAATCATCCGCCCAACCGTCATGTTCCGCCCCGACTCATGCACGATCACAATGGCAGGGGCACGGAGGATATTTTTTTCGGTGTCCCGAGCGACATACCATTCCATGGCAACCAGGTCATTGGCCGGATCGCGGGTGTCAATTGGCGAAGGATATCGTACAAGAAAATTCCCGCAACCCTCCTCTGGTTTGTCGCAACGAACGGTGAACTGGCTTGGAACCCATCGGAGGGCTGCCAGGCACTGCTGGGCGTCCTCGGATGGTTCCTCGCCGCAGGATAACGTGTCTTGCGCGGTATAAGTGGAACCTGCAACAATCGGAAATTCACCAGCTCGCGCTGGATATGCCACCACGCACCCAAGGCACATGATGATACCCCATTTGGCCCGTTCGTTTCTTCGGGAGGTCATCTGGCAGAATGTATTCCAGTTAGGCATCGGCTTCATCCAGTTCAATCGGTGGTACTTCATGTTAGGTGTTCGCAAGATCCAGTTGATGTTGTCTTGTTGAGTAGATGTCGGTTTTCATCATCGATAGGACATCGTGTTAATCCTCGATGCTGTGATGGCGATTGGCCATGAACCGTTCAGCTCCTAGGATCAGAATGAAAAATCCTACCATCAGCAAGAGGCTGCTAAAACCGAGCAAAAGCAATGGGCCTTGCGGTCGGCCAGGTTCAAGCACTGATCTTTGCGGGTGATTTGGATTGTAAAAAACGGGAACCTCTTTTCCTTTCTGGTATCGATTGACGATGTTGAAAGCCGAGCGATAACTGCTACTGGCAAAGTCCGAAAATGAGATGCGATTGCCAGTATATCGGTAGCGATCCACCGCGTATCCATAGCTGATAGCAGCTGAGTAGCTTTTTCCTCCCTCGGAATCTTCCGATGATTCTACTTTTGATACCAGAATCCGGCCCGGCACCTGGGGCCAGTCGCGGCTGGCCAGGGCCTGGTTGAGTTCGATCACGGCCCAGGCACAGAGGCCACCGCCCACCAGCGTCGACACGATTCCGATAACAGCCACAAACCAGGGCAGTTTCTTTCCTCGAAGAGCCGCTATTCGTTCTTGGTGATGGTGAGTCCGGATGGAGGCTGGCACAGTCTTCAGGTATCGCACGTACATCAAAAGACCATAGACTATTCCGCCGACGTATCCAACGCCACCCGATACGAACATCGGAGCCAAGGCCAGTATCAAGGCAATGGGATGCGACGTGGTCATGCTCATCCCGTCGTCATGATGCCGCGGAGAATCAGAGCCGAATTCAATCGCGTCGAACCAACCGCCGGGAGCAAAAGGACTCATGGCAAGCGAAAACCAGCACATCATCAGATGCATACCAAGAATGAATCCAATCCCTGCGCAAATGAATCCGCACCAGCTAGCTCCCTTAACAACACTGCCTAGTGTTGGAAAATCGTGAGAATCCCAGGTGCCTTTTTTCTGTTCAACCTTCTTGGATCGCCGCTTGGCAACGTGGTTTGATAATTGCTTTGTAAGCTTCCTGGGAGTTGGAAAAGAGAACTTCTTGTCGTTGGGGCGAACCCAACCTAGAGGCAGACCAATCGCTCCCACAACCACTCCGAGCACCCAACCAGACTGTCTCCCGTAACCATCCCAGTGATCCGTGACGAAAATGAGAATAACATCGACAATCGTAGCAAACATGCTACACACAAGCCCCAATAACAGCACAAAAAAGAGATATTCGCAGATAGCGAATGCCCATGAGAAAAAGAACTTACCAACTTCCATCGCGATATTCCTTCAATTCTGATCGTCACTGTTCCTTTCCAAAGATGGCGTTACAATGGCCTGGAATGTGCATGGAATTCCGATTCTCTTGGAAGGATGCTCGATGTCCAGCCGCAGCCAGATCCTAATGTGTCATCCGGCTCATTTCGATGTTCAATACGTGATCAATCCATGGATGGAAGGCCATGTGGGTCGCGTCCGCAAAGATGTCGCTCTTGAGCAATGGGATCATCTCTTCTCGGTTGTCAGTCAGTTGGTACGGGTCGCGGTGATTGAGGGTTCCGAAGATCTGCCGGATATGTGTTTCACCGCGAATGCCGGTTTTATCTTGGGGAATCGATTTGTACCAAGTACATTCCGATTCTACCAGCGACAACCAGAAATTCCACTGTTTTCAAGTTGGTTTGACGATGCTGGATTCGACGTGGACGACGCGATGGCCGATACCCCTTTTGAGGGTGAAGGAGATGCCCTATTGCAGTTGGATGGGAATCCTACACCCGTTTTGTGGGCAGGTTACAGTGTTCGCAGCTCCCTCGAATCGCACCGGGAAATCAACCAGCGCCTGCAGATCGACGTTGTGTCATTGCGACTTGTCGATGAAAGGTTTTATCACCTGGATACCTGCTTCGTCCCCTTGGGTGATGGGCGGGTGATGTATTATCCAGCTGCGTTCGATGAGATGTCCCTCAAGCAGATTCGCCAGCGGGTGCCCGGCGATCAGCGGCTCGAAGTTGGCGAATCCGACGCCATGCGATTCGCCTGCAATGCGTTGCTTCTGGATCATACCCTAATCACCAATCATGCCAGTGACAGGCTGATTCGGCAGTTGTCGGACTGGGGCTATGAAACCATCGTGACGCCCGTTGATGAATTTATACTGGCCGGTGGTGCGGTCAAATGCCTCTGCTTGATCATCGATCAGCATGCGAATCCTGTGGGTACCGGACACGTTGAATCTCCGATTCGATCCACCCATGTTGAACTTCACGGCCATCTACTCGACAGCGGTCTGATCAACCGGATTTTTGATTCAACGAATGATGCGGGTGGGGAAGCCAAGGTTGAGCAGCTAACCATTGCCCAACGTCACGATCAGCCATCGACTGCGCAATTGAGGATCATTGCTCCTTCCGCCGATCGACTCGACATGATCATCAATCGGCTGATGTTGCTCGGAGCCCGCCCGAGCGACGAACCGCAAGATGCCCGGCTCGAGCCCGTCACCAAGGATGGTGTTGCACCCAATGAGTTTTATTCAACGACCATTTACCCAACGGAAGTGCGTTGCGAGGGGAACTGGATTCCTGTTGATCGGCAGCGGATGGATGCGGTGATCGTGGTTGAGATGGGCCATCGTGATCAATCCATGGCACGTTGCAGGCTGATCCGCGACTTGCGAATTGGGCAGCGGATCGTTTGTGGAGTGGACGGGGTCCGCGTGAATCGGCCGATGGCGAAACTAGGCGACAAGGAATTTTCATTCATGTCGGCTGGTGTATCCACGGAACGGCGTGTGGAATTGGCCGTTCAGGAATTGGCCTGGGAGATGCGAAGGATCAAGAACCGCGGTGGCCGCATCGTCTGTGTTGCCGGTCCTGTCGTGGTTCATACCGGGGGCGCTGCGTATCTGAGCCAGATCATCCGGCTCGGATACGTTCAGGCCTTGCTCACCGGGAACGCACTCCCGGTGCACGATATCGAATACAATTTGTTCGGGACATCCCTCGGCGTGGATTTGCGTCGCGGGGTCGGTGTGCACGGTGGACATCAGCACCATATCCGGGCGATTAATCTCGTCCGCGGCGCCGGTTCGATCCGGGAGGCCGTGGAACAAGGATTGATCACGGGTGGGATCATGTATGAATGTGTCCGCAACGGGGTGGATTACGTCCTTGCCGGTTCGATTCGGGATGATGGTCCGCTCCCCGATACCTTCATGGACTTGACTCAAGCCCAGGCGGCCTATGCAGCCGCGATCGAGAAAACGGATATGATCTTGATGCTCGCATCGATGCTGCATGCGATTGGAACCGGTAACATGACACCCGCCGGTGTCCGACTCGTCTGCGTGGACATCACTCCCTCGGTGGTGACCAAACTCGCCGACCGAGGCAGCATCGAATCCACAGGGATCGTCACCGATGTGGGACTCTTCCTGAACCTGCTCGCGAGGCGGCTCAGTCAATCGGATGCCTAGAGACATGCGTATTTGATTTGTCCACTCTGGGTGAGCCTGGTTCGGACAGGGCTTGCGCCCCCGTGGATCCAGCTATCTGAGGGTGTCCGGAAATTGGGAGGGCGAGGCTCCTGCCGAGCCGCATGCCAATACTAGAGTTCCGGCTCGGCAGGAGCCTCGCCCTCCCGAAAACCGCAAATTCCAGCATATCAAATTCCCGGACACCCTCAGCTAGATTAAAGAAAGGAGAATGGCATGGTTGATCCAACGAATCCAAAGTTCGCAATGGCACTTGGGATCCTATTGATGTTTGGGTCCGGATGTGGTACCCGTGAGCCGAAGCGGCCCCAAGGAATCGAATCACAATCCCCCAACGCGAGGTCGATGATGCAACTGACAAGCAGCGCGTTTAAGAATGGCGAGGCGATTGAAAGAGACTATACCGCAGACGGCAGGAATATCTCACCTCCCCTTGCCTGGTCGGGTGTTCCGGAGGGAACAGAATCCCTGGCATTGATCTGTGATGACCCGGATGCCCCGAATCCCCAGCGGCCCGCGGCCACTCCGTGGGTCCATTGGGTTCTCTACAATCTCCCGCCAGATCAGACTGAATTGCCACCAGCCATTGATCGGTCCCGCGAACTCGAATCGATTCCCGGCGCCCGCCAAGGGCAAAACTCCTGGCCTGGAGACAATATCGGCTACCTTGGACCGGAACCGCCTCCTAAGAGTGGTCTCCATCGCTATTTCTTTAAGCTCTATGCCTTGGATACGATGCTCGACCTGCGCGCCGGGGCGAACAAGGAAGAGCTGCTCAAGGCGATGGAAGGGCACATTCTCGGTGAGGGGCAACTGATCGGCGTCTACCAACGGTAGGTACGAAGTTTCCTTCCTTCAGGAGGGATCCACGAGATCGTCGGACAATCTTCGTATCCAGACGGTTCGGCGGTCCCATGGGATGAATCCGACCCGTTCATAGATTCGGGTAACCGGTGTATTGGCAACATCGACGGCCAGGACGACCTGATCCGCGCCACCCAGTTTCGCCTGCCACAGGGCGAAACGTGCGATCCAATCACCCCACCCTTGACCGCGGGCATCCGGTACAAGCCCCATATACACAAGTTCCCATGGCTGGGCCGGTGCATGGCTGGTTAACAAGAGCACGCCGACATCCGTATTCTCGTGCCGCACGAAAAACCATCGCCCTGGATCATAAACACCGGTCGCCTGATAACCGGAAATGACATCCTCGATTTCTCGCAATCCGTCCAGTGCCGGACAATCGAGGGAATTGATATAGGTTTGTTGAATCAGTTGGCCGAGCCGTGCCCGCTGATCATCCCGATAGGGCTGGAATGTGAGGGAGGTGTCGCGAGGTTGGGATGCCGAATGGGTTGGAGCCGCAAGGTAGACAAGATCCGTCAGGTCTTCAAAACCGGCTGATCGAAAGCGTTGGGCATCCTGCGTATCTTCCTTGCGTAGGAGGGTCTGGACCAAGATCACTCCCCTGGACCGAAGTTGGCCAAGTACATCGGCGATGAGCCGATCCGCGATCCGGTGCCCAGGTTGGTTCATTCGAAACGCCTGCCGCGGTGGCATGAGGATGGCCGTCCGGCCAGGCAGGTGTTGAAACCACACAGCTCCGACGAGTGTCCCCCGGTCCAGCGCGATAGAGAGGCTGTTCCGAGTCAAAGTGTCTTCTTGGAGGATGTTGGCCAATCCTTCGATCGCTGCGGTCCGGTCCGGCTCGGGCAGGTCGGAAAAAACAATCTGCAATGCGGCCGAATATTGGGACGGTTCACATGCTGAAATCTGGATTGATTCACCAATCGTGGGCCGGTTCATGAGGTTCAAGATAGCGGAATGGCCAGGATCCGGGCAGACCATTTCCAGATCTCTTCTCCTTTTGGGAAACCGCTTATATAACAGCGCCTGGAGGCTATAATGATGGGCGTGGAACGAAAACTCCAGGCCGAGGGCCACCTTGGGCGTTAGATTCGCGGTCGAAAAAAGCGTCGGATCCGCTGGATCAACACGAGCAACGGGGCTCCCATCAAGTCCCCCTGGCACATTCGCGGTGCAGGAGTCAATCATGTCCAGTTCTCGACAAGGTGCCATGATTCTTCGTGTGATGATGATTGCCCTGCTTGGGATTCCTTGTGGAGGCATCATCCATGCCCAGACGCCATTGGAGCGGCTTGAACGGCAGGTGGCCGGTGATCTGGCGGCAACGAAGCCGCTCCCGGACCCGGCGGCTGGAGCGGAACCGGAACCGGTGGCGGAATCCGGTTATTTCGGGATCATCGGAGACAGCTGCCCTGATGGAACGCCAGGGGTCCAGGTTTTGGAAGTGGTTCTTGGTGGCCCAGCGGCCCAGGCCGGAATGGTGGCCGGTGATATCATCACGGGATTGGCTGGCCAACCGATCCGGTCCGCCGAGGAATTCTCGGCCATCGCGATCCGGCTGGCCGCGGGGAATGAAGTGGAATTGCAGTTACTCCGATCGGGGAAACCGGCACGGGTTCTTGTCCGCCTCGATCGGCGGCCCAGTCCACAGAACACGCCTCCACCAAACATCGATTCACCAATTGAACCACCGAATCTCCCGCCCCATCCTGATCCAGCCACTGCCGCGTCGATTCGAGCGCTCAATCAACGGATCGAAGCATTGGAGCAGCGGATTCAACGGCTCGAACAGCTCGTATTGGAACTCTCAAAGACATTCCCTCCCGAAGCGGATTCACCTCCATGAAACCAGCCGATTTACTCCATCGTATTCCCTCGGTCACTGAGCTCCTTGAAAGCCCGCGACTCCGTTCTCTTGTGGACCGGGTCAGTCACAACGTCGTCGTTGCCGGGGCACGTTCCTTTCTCGACGAACTTCGCGATCAAATCCGGAACCGGACCGAAAATATCCAAGTTCCATCGGTTTCCGAAATCGCGGATTTGATTGCAAACCGGATTTTAGTGGGTGAACGCACCGCGCTCCGACCGGTCATCAATGCGACGGGAATCTTGCTCCATACCGGTCTGGGCCGTGCCTGTTTGGCCGAAGTGGCGGTGGCGGCCCTGACGGATATCGCCCGCAATTACGCCAGCCTTGAAATGGACCTGGCGTCAGGCCATCGGTCGAACCGGGTGGAGGCCGTTGCGAGCCTGCTCCGCCAGCGGACTGGCGCGGAGGCATCCCTTGTCGTCAACAACAACGCCGGCGCGACGATCCTGGCCCTCGCAGCCCTCGCAGCCGGCCGGGAAGTTCTGGTCTCACGCGGGCAACTCATCGAAATCGGTGGCAGTTATCGATTGCCAGACGTCATGGCTGCCAGTGGTGCGATATTGCGGGAAGTTGGCACGACGAATATAACCCATGCGAGGGACTATGAGCAGGCAATCGGTGATTCCACGGCCCTGTTGATGCGTGTCCATGCGAGTAATTTCCGGATTGTCGGGTTCGCGGAAACCCCACCGATCGCCGAGTTGGTCACCATAGCGCATCGACATGGGCTATTATGTCTGGATGATATCGGATCCGGGGCACTCCTGGACTTCACCCGCTTTGGATGTTCTGGAGAACCGAACGTCCGCGCGAGTATCGAGGCGGGCGCGGACCTGGTCCTGTTTAGTGGCGACAAACTGCTTGGTGGCCCCCAATGCGGAATCCTTGTCGGACGCCAGGAGCTTCTGGATCGGCTCGCCCGGCACCCGCTGGCTCGGGCGCTGCGGGTCGGCAAACTGACCCTCTCCGCGCTGGCAGCCACACTCCGCCTTTATCACGATGAAGCCCAGGCCGTGCGCGAGGTGCCCCTGCTCCAACTCCTCGCGGCACCCGTTGAAAACTTGAAAAACCGTGCCGAGCGGCTGGCGCCTCAAATTGCCCATGAATCGGTGATCGAAAATGCGGAGCCGGTCGAAGATGTAGCGTATCTCGGCGGCGGATCGATACCCGACCAAGCACTGCCGACCTGGTGTATTGCGATCACGCCTGCCAGCCGAAATGCCGGAAAATTCGCCAAGGAACTTCGGCTAGGCAAGCCGGCAATCATTCCACGAATCCAAAAGGATCGCGTATTATTGGACCTGAGGAGTGTCTTCCCGCATCAGGATATCGACCTTGTCTCGGCCATTGCGGCGCTGGCAAACAAGAACCCAGAGGCTCCGGAGAGCGAAACATAATCTCCGACCAATCCACCAGTGAGCGATTCCCGCGGACATGCGATCATCGGTTTGGACCCCATGATGTTTTCGCCCCCAATTCTTTTATCCGCTCCTTTATCCGCGTGGTTCGGTTCACTTCGTGCGCCCTGTCACTCAGTCATGATGGAGCTTTTCCGGGATACCTCTTCCACCAGCTTGCGCGGGGCGCCGATATCGAGCACGTAGATGGAACCCGTCACAGGATTGGCGGCAGGAGTCAGGAATCCCCGTTTCATGGCAATGAATGTGCATGTCACCTCCGCGCGGACGCAATCGCCGGAGACATTGCCGGTATCGCAGTCGAGCCCGCTCGGTACGTCGACGGCTAAAACCTTGGCAGGTTGATCGTTGATCCATGCAATGGCCGTATCCAATGGAGGCCGGGGCGGACCCGTCGCGCCGGTGCCGAGAAGGGCGTCCACAATCCACGCCGCGCCGTTTCCGTGCTGGTCGAGCCAATCTCTAAGTTCGCCACCCGCCCCTCCCAGGGTGTCTGGCACGAAGATCGGAACATCGGTCTTCGTGAGGATTTCGTAGTTGGATCGGGCGTCGCCGCGAAGTTCTTCAGGATCTGCTAATAGCAAGACCCGGATGGCAACACCACGGATCTCGAGATGACGGGCGATCACGAAGCCATCGCCCGCGTTGTTCCCTTTCCCGCAGAGCAGGACCACCGGCCCCGCCGATTCCAGGCGGGAAGATCTCTGCCGACTTTCCCGATCCGGGACGGGCATGCGTTCCTTGTCCAAAAGATCCGATCCTGTGGCAGAATCCGCAAAAAGGCCGCAGAGTACATCCGCCACAGAGCGTCCCGCATTTTCCATCAGGAGGATCGAGGCAATACCGTATTCTTGAACGGCACGATGATCGATCTGGCGACATTGATCTTTGGTCAGTGATTGCATGGCACATGCGGTCCCTTGTTATGGGTGATGGATCATGGTGGCTCTTGCCCGGAATCTTGAATTGTTCATAATCGCGGAACAGGATTGTTTTCTCAAGCCTCCATCTGTGGAAACTCTAGCTGATAAAGACGCAAGATCATGTCCCTGCTCGTCGTTGGATCCATTGCCTTGGATACAGTCGAAACACCCTCCGATCGACGGGATGACCTGGTCGGTGGTTCGGCGGTCCATTTCGCGTGTGCCGCCAGTTTCTTCACGCCGGTGCGACTGGTGGGTGTCGTCGGCGAAGACTGGCCAGACCAGCATACGGCATTACTGAACAGCCACCGGGTGGATACAGCCGGACTAACCACGATCGCGGGCGGCGAAACATTCCGTTGGAGTGGTCGTTACGAATCCAACATGAACCACCGCGAAACAATGGAGACCCATCTCAATGTTTTTGAGTTCTTCGATCCGATATTACCCGACAATTACCGGGATTCTCAATACGTCTTTCTAGCCAACGGATTACCCCGCCTTCAGGGAAAAGTATTGGACCAGATCCCCAACGTACGGCTCGCGGTTGCCGATACGATGGATTTCTGGATTCACAACAATCACGATGAGCTGATGGAACTTCTTACCCGTCTTGATGGGCTGGTGATCAATGATTCCGAGGCGGTATTATTAACTGGCATGACGAACCTGGTTGCTGCGGGGCGCCGTGTCTGCCAGATGGGGCCGAAGTTTGTCATCATCAAGAAGGGCGAGCATGGGGCCATGTTTCTGACCCTGGATGACATTTCCGCCCTCCCTGCGTTCCCGACAGAAACTGTCACGGATCCGACAGGAGCCGGAGATTCCTTTGCCGGCGGGATGATGGGCTATCTCGCCGATCAAGACAACATCGAATCCGAAACCCTAAAGACCGCAATGGCTTATGGCATCCTTGTCGCCAGTTTCAATGTCGAAGGTTTTGGATTGGAGCGTCTACTCGAGATCAACCGGCATGACATCGAAGACCGCATGCAGTCGTATCGAGGGATTGTGACCTTTTGACCGGCCTTGCACTTTGTAACCCTTGTTTCCGATCTTTCCTCATTCCCTACCATGGCATCCATTCGCACCTTCATTGCTGTCCCGGCGTCGGCGCCGGTTCGCCAACATGCAATCCAATTGTCCAGAACATTAGGGCGGGGTATGGATTCGATCAAATGGGTAGCCGAGGAGAATCTCCATTGGACACTCCAATTTCTTGGTGATGTCGAGGAGACCCTGCTGGCGAATGTTTGCCACATGGTGGGAAAGGCACTATCCGGTACCGTGCCGTTTGACATCGAGGTTGTTGGAGCGGGAGCGTATCCGGCCCGTCACCGGCCGCGGACATTGTGGTTAGGAGTCGCCGCGGGCCGTGAATCCATGATCGAGTTACAGAACACAGTCGCATCGAGTCTGGAAAGTCTGGGCTTTCGCCGAGAACAACGGCCCTATGCACCACACCTGACCATCGGCAGGGTTCGTGGTGGCCAGCGGGCCGTTGAACCGCTGATTGAACGGCTCGCCGATTATGCCGACTTCCATGCGGGGGCGATGTGTATTGATGCAGTGACCGTGTTTGCCAGCGAGTTGAATCCCGGGGGACCGACCTACCATGTCCTATCCAAGGTAACTCTCTAGTCAGCGGATGTCATGGTGTGGTGTTATTTCCCGGTCAACCGCCTCGGCAACGCGTCGACATATCTTCATCATCTCTCTGAACTGGTCGAATGTTAAGGATTGGTAGCCATCGCTGAGGGCCTCCTCGGGATTGGGATGGACCTCAACAATGAGCCCATCCACTCCAGCAGCGATGGCGGCTTTCGCCATATCCGGGACAAGATAGGCATGGCCCGTTCCATGGCTAGGATCGATGATCACGGGCAGATGCGTTTTATGATGCAAGTAAGGGACCGTTGCCAGCGGAAGCGTGAACCGGGTATGGTTTTCGAACGTACGCACCCCGCGTTCGCATAACATGACATTCGGATTCCCGGCATCCAGGACATATTCCGCGGCCAGGAGCAATTCCTCGATTGTCGCGCTTGGGCCCCGCTTCAGGAGCACTGCGCGGTCGGAATGGCCAACTGCCTCCAAAAGCCGGTAGTTTTGCATGTTCCGTGCCCCGATTTGGAGCACATCGGCGTATTCCGCCACGAGTCCGACATCTTCAGTGGCGATCACTTCAGTGACAACGGCCAATCCCGTTTCATTTCGGGCTTGGGCGAGGAGTTTCAGGCCCTGTTTCTTGAGTCCTTGGAAACTGTAGGGACTGGTACGTGGCTTGAACGCCCCGCCACGCAGTCCTGTTGCACCGGCATCTCGAACCGCCTTGGCAGTCTTGATAATCTGTGATTCATTCTCAACCGAACAAGGGCCCGCGATGATACCGATTCGGCGGGCGCCAACTTCGAGGCTCCCTGCTCGAACAACCGAGCGTTCTGCTTTGACCTCGGAACTAGCCATCTTGTAGGGTGCGAGAATTGGGACGACCTCATCCACTCCCGGGCCGCTTTCCAATGACGCCCGGTACCCATTCCGCTTATCCCCAATCGCCGCAATGACGGTCCGCTCGGTTCCGTAAATGACATGCGATTTCAATCCAAGTTGCTCGACACGCTCAACCATATGTTGAATTTCCTCTTGGCTTGCCCCCTTTTTCATGACAACAATCATGCCAGGTCCTCCAATCGATTCGTGAAAAAGCGAATACTTCACCCGGACCATTCGCGAACCATCCGCATGGAATGGAAGTGCGGTAAAGGATCCGGGCGTCGTCAGAAACCAAAAAAAAGCCCCGCCGGCCTTGAATCAGGGCCGCGGGGCTTTTGCAAACAGTCAAGTTGAATGATGCGTCTAGCTACACCCTCCGGCCCCGTCACGCGGACGGGTAAACGTAAACCAGAAGAAATAGCCAACGCGTGCGATCATGGGTCTATTGTGTCCAGTTTTTGGATCGGATGCAAGATCTAAATCCAATCATTCGGATGATTTCTCGTCTCAATGATCCTTTTGGGCGATCTTCATTTCTTCGTCGAATGAGAAGGTCAATTCGCGAGTATTGCCAGCTGCCAGGTCAAGCGTCCGTTCCTGTACCAAGGTCCGGCCATTCCTTTCGACCTCAACCCGCACCATGTAGTTCTTCCATGCCTGGCCCGGTGCGAGGCGCTGCGTGGTAAATTCTCGAATTTCACCAACTTGCCGGGTTGGATTCCCAGCCAAAATGACCCTGGCTTCGGCGGGGACGTGGAGTGTGACCGTGGTATCGACCGGCTTGGCGACGATCCGTTCCTGCGTTACGGCCTGGCCGAAGGTCAGGGCGGCATGGTCCCCGGCGGTCATTCGAACGGTCCGCGTTTCCTGAACCGGGAGGTTGTCACGCAGATACTCCACTCGGATGTTGTATGTGTACGAGTTCTCTGGTCGAAGACCCCGCGACACGTATCTGCGGATGGTTCCAGGATGTTTCGTCAGTGTATCGTTGACGTAGACCCGGGAGTTTGCCGGCACCTCGAGCTGGAGTGTTGCCGCGTCTTCGCCCGGTGCGGGTGCTGGACCAGGAGCTGGAGCCGTTTCCGCTGGGGTGGGAGAAGGCGTGGTCGCGGGAGTGGGCGGCGCATAAGTCTCGGGAGCTACAACCGTTCCACCGCAACAGGAATCGACAGTCGTATAGGATACGCAATCGTAGCAGCAGGGATCACAATAGGGTACGTAGTAATAGCTACTGGTGACGTAATAGGGTGAATACCACCTTCGACACGGGAAGAAAATAAATCGCAGCGCACGGCGAATCGGTCCAGCGCGATAATAGTAGCGGACCGGTGCGTAACAGCCATCCCAGCCTCCATACCAACCGCTGGAACAGCCCCAGCTGGAACAATATCCATAATAGCCATTATAGGCTGAGGCATTCGAATCCATCGAGACAAATAGGGCCACAGCAGCAACAACGGTCAATGCCATCCTCCAGTGAGTGATACCTCTCATGATCTCATGCACCTTTCAACAAATGAAAATGGGAAGGAAAAACCATGGTTTCAAGGGATCCACAATACTCAAAATCCTACCATGCCCAGCCAGCCGATCAAGGTGATGGGGTTAAGTTTTCCGAGTGGGAAAGCTAGTTGAAGCAGGTAGGGCAGGGATTTATTTACATTTTAGTTCAAAGAGGTAGCAGTTGGCCATATATACAAGAAGGAATGAAAATAGGGGATTCGCCAATGGGAGTGGTTTTAGGGGTGGTTGTGCAACCCATGAATCCGGGTTCAGATCCTTGGATACGAGAGAGGCATCGGGCTCCCTTCGCAGTCGCCCAGGTCCTTTCCTGACGCAGGGGTAAAAAGGGATTTATGGCGAATCGGCAGCCCTCAATTGAATGGCATCGAAGCAGATTTTTCCAGTGGCACCCAGCAAGTCAATTCGAAAAATGGCTTCACGAGCAACGAGGGGAACTGGGACGCGGGTGGTTTGCCGGCGCCAGTCGAACGATCCGGAAAATGGCCCGATTCGTTCGGCTTGGAGCGGTTCTCGGCGGTCATCGTAGAAGGTGATCACGACATACGGCCATTGTTGGCGGTCCTGGCCGAAATGAATATCTTGTCCCTGGACCGAAAAATGGACTTCCAGGAACGCGACATGGCGACCATCGACAGCAAATCCCTGCAAGGCCCGGCAACCACGGCCGGGATCCTTATTTGAAAATTTGGCATAGTTGGAACCTTCCGGAGCCAACGGATCATCACGGACGATTTCCAGTTGCCGTTGGTAGTGCCAGTTCGTGGCGACGGGAGGGTCCCCGATCAATTCCTCAAAGCCGCCATTGGCAAGGGTTGGCCGTTTCGGATCAGGTTGGACCGTACGTAGTGTTTCCGCCTGGCCGGTCATTGGCACAAAAAGGGTTGCGTGGAGAGTTTTGGATGCGAGTTGGCCGTTCTGCTTGGTATAAAGGTACAGATTTTGAGCGTATCGTTCGCCCACGGGCACGATCATGCGTCCACCTTCACGAAGCTGATCGACGAGTGGTTGAGGAAGCTGTTCTGGGGAGCATGTCACGATGATCTTGTCGAATGGGGCCGCCTCGGGCCAACCTTGAAAACCATCTCCCACGCGAACATGGACGTTATCGTAATGGAGTTTTTCCAAGGTTCGCTTGGCCTTGCGTCCCAAGGGCTCGACGATTTCAATTGTGTAGACCTCTTTTACGAGCGGGCTCAGGACGGCCGCCTGGTAACCACTCCCGGTACCGATTTCCAAAATGCGATCCGTTGGCTGGGGATCGAGCTGCTCGGTCATGTAGGCGACAACAAATGGCGGCGAGATCGTCTGTTGTTCACCAATCGGGAGGGCCATGTCATAGTAGGCATACTGGCGTTGATTGAGGGGGATGAATTCGTGCCGGGGGGTTGTCCGCATGACCTGGATCACCCGTTCGTTTTTGACTCCTGCGGCGACGATTTCATCGTCGACCATTCGATTCCGCACATCCTGGAACTTATCGGTCGCTCCGGCGAGGGAAGCTGGAGACGCCACCAGTGTGCCGAGGACGAGCAGGATCTTGAAAATGGAAGTGGCCTGGTGCATGGTGCTTGGCTGATTTCGTTGAAACATGTAGAAAACAATTACCTCCTATTCGATTATACCCATCTTTGGATCGTTCCACAGGGAATGGAAGGATAAAGTTGTGACTGCTACTACCGAAACTCGCAATGCCCTTCGCGAACAGATGCCGATTGTCGAGCGTTGGGCCTACTTTGATCATGCCGCAGTATCACCGCTTCCGCAGACAGTTCGTGATACGATTTGTACCTGGGCTGATGAAGCGGTTACCGAGGGGAATGCGATTTGGCCCATGTGGGACCTTGCAATCGAGCAGACACGTTCCTTGGCTGCCCAACTGATTGCCGCGAATCGAGAAGAAATCGCCCTAGTGCTGAACACGACGACGGGCATCAACTTGGTGGCGGAGGGTTATCCATGGAGGCCGGGCGACAACGTCATCCTCCCCGACGATGAATTTCCATCCAATGCCTATCCCTGGCTGAATCTCAGGGATCGGGGAGTCGAAATACGCCGGGTCCCGACCGACCGTGGTCGCATCGGGCTGACCGAACTGGATGCGGCGTGTGATGATCGGACCCAGGTGGTCTCGATCAGCTGGGTGGCTTATGCAAACGGTTTCCGGCGTGATTTGGCTGCCATCGGTCAAATTGCCCATCGTCATGGTGCCTTGTTCTTTGTGGATGCCATCCAGGGATTGGGGGTTTTCCCGCTCGATGTCAAGAAGGCCGGAATCGACTGTTTGGCGGCGGATGGACACAAATGGATGCTCGCGCCGGAGGGAGCTGCGATTGCCTATTTCCACCGGGATACACTGGCACGACTTGCGCCGCGTGGTGTTGGCTGGCACAGCGTGGTGCATGCCGGAGACTTCACCAATTGGGCTGTCGATTGGAAGCCAGCCGCCGAACGCTACGAAGGCGGTTCACAGAATATCGTTGGCACGCTCGGCCTCGGTGCAAGCCTGCAGCTCCTGCTGGATCTGGGTGTTGAAAATCTCGCTGCCTGCATCCTCGAAATCACCGATTTTGCCTGTGACCGGCTCGAAGCAGCCGGAGCCCGGATCGTTTCGCATCGGGAGTCCGATTGCCGTTCAGGAATCGTATCCTTTCTATGGCCCGGTCATGATCCGATCGCAGTGCGGAAACATTGTATCGCCCATCAGGTCCTACTGAGCTGCCGGGATGGGCGGTTGCGAATGAGTCCACATGCCTACAATAATGAACAGGATGTGGATCGTTTGATTGAAGCCCTGCAAACGGCTTAGCAATGGACGAATGATGCGCGAACGTCCATTTGTTGTCGTTTTTCAGTTCTACCCCTTCCTGAAATACCTTCCATGACCCGCATTGCCGTTTACACTGGTTCTTTCGATCCCATTACCCTGGGACACCTCAACGTCATCGAACGTGGGAGTCGCTTTGCAAATCAACTCATTGTGGGTGTTGGCACCAATATCGAAAAACAACCACTTTTTTCGGTAACGGAGCGAGTTGAACTCGTTCGCACCGTGACCAATGGTTTGGGCAACGTTGAAGTTCGGCCATTCACCGGCTTGGCGGTTCAATTCGTCCATGATTGCGGTGCCCAGGTGATTATCCGTGGCATCCGAACCCTCTCCGATATGGAACATGAGTTCACGATGGCACTCACGAACCGGAAACTTGATCCGGCTATCGAGACGGTATTCCTGATGGCGGACGAGCAGTATTCCCATGTATCAAGTTCTCTCATCCGGCAGATTGCGGCTCTTGCCAATGACGAAGAATTGTCTCAATTTGTCCCGAGTGAAATCATCTCGTGTATTCGAACCAAACTCCGGGACCAGATGAGATCGAGCGATATGCCCCAAAGCGGGTGACACGGTCCGTGTTTTAAAACTGCTAAACGATAAAACGGACCAATCGCAGCATGATAAAGAGCAAACCGATTGCAGCAAGTAGCGTTTTGGTTTGTTCCAGCCAGGTCTCTCCAGCCACGTCACGCCAACGGATAATTTGCATCGGAGGCATTTCAGCTCGGATCGACGCTGTGGGAGGATTGGACTCGGCATGGGCTGCCACGCGTGGTTCCGAGTCCTGGTACATGGATGGTTTCGTTGGTTCCTTTTCATCGATCCATTCCGACTGCCCATGATCCTCGAACGAGTTTTCCAGGGCACCCATTTGATCTGGCGTCTCACCGGAATCCATGGCATCGCCCGGATGTTGTTCCCAGGTCTCCTGGTCGGCAGATCGGTTGCCTATCGGATCCATGTCGGTGGAGGTATTGGATACCCAGAGAGAGGCTGCCGGCTGGTCGGAAAGAGGTGTCTTGGGTATCTCCTGCAAATCCACCCTGGGTGCGGTAGCCAGGCGTTTCTGGGGATCTCCTATATCCGGAGCCAGGGAGGTGAGAAAGGATTCGACTCGACCCCCAAAGCTACCGAGGGTTGTCCCTTGACTGACCCCGAATAAAACGCCCGCCAATTCGCCTTGTGCATTGAATATGGGGCCGCCGGAATCACCTTGCCGGGCTTGCACATTCAGTTCCACCATTTCTCGGGGGAAATCGATCCGTGGTGCAAGGTATTGGGTGCAGCGGCCGGTCGCTTGGCGGTATGTTCCCTGGCCATAACCACAGATGGTCAATTCGTCACCTGCTTGAGGGGCCCTTTGGGCGATTGGAACTGGCTGGATGGGCGGTCGCCAGATCACCAGTGCGGCAAGGTCCCAATCGGCATCCAGTTTTAACGGCCGCGCGTGCGAACGGAATCCACAAGGAAAGACCACCTCCACCAAATCGGCCGCATCACGCACTACGTGCCAATTGGTCACGACCAGGCCATACTGGTCCCGGACATCGATTAGTGTTCCAGAACCATAGGATACGGAATTGCCCTCCGGCACGATGATCCTGGCAACGGCCGGATGTGGCGTGGATCCCAAAGACGAGAATTTCTCGGAACCACTGGCATATGCCGCACGCTGGGAGACTATCCACAAGGCCACCCAAAGTAGGATCCTGGCTGAAGAATCCATAAGGATCCGTGCCCGGCGGATAGAAAATGAAATATCCATCTCGAATGCCGTCATATGGTGGTTCGTTGGCTACCCTGGAGATCTTCGTCCCATGGGCAGACCATCTTTTAGACCATCGGCAATCTTGTCGACGTTTCATCAAACGGCTGACTTTGTCCGGAGAGAAGATGTTATCCTCCAGGCCAACCTATGTGATACAGCTTGCCTGTGTTTCATATCCCGTGAGCCGAAAGCGTTGTAACGGGAAGACGGATTGGTACAATGGCAATCACGCAATTGACTGCTGAGGTACCTGTAAGAAAACCTGTTTGAGCATCATGGCCCGGCGGCTCCTTGGGGGCGTTTCCCATTTCCAGTCCACACCCCGATGGACTAAAGGGGCGTCCCGGAACTGCCGATTTGCGATCCATCCCTACTTTCTGGTTCGTTTTCTCCAAAACGCCCTGTGACAAATATGTCTGCAGATCCCTCCTCAGGACGGAAAGACGCGACCTCCGCCAGCAAGTATGAATCTCTCTCGCCGGCGGTTCAGCATCGATTGCATCAGCTTTTCGAGCACGCCACTCGAGATGCCGAGAAAAACGACTTCGATTACGCCAACGACCTTTTTTCCCAATGTGTCGCCGGTGATCCAGCCAACCTTACCTATCTGCAGAGTTTTTTGGCGAATTTACAGAAGAAATATGACAACAACAAAAAGGGGAGCAAATTTGCAGGATTCAAAGGCGCAAGTGCCAAGAAATCCATGAAACAAGCGGCAAGCAAGCATGATTGGAAAGGGGTGATCCAAGCCGGTTGCCAGATGCTGAAACTGAATCCCTGGGATTCGGCTACGCTGATTGCCATGGCGAATGCGTGCCACGAAATGGGAATCGATGAGTGCCAACTCTACTACCTCCGCTGGGCACTCAATGCGGACCCGAAGAGTGTCGAGGTGAATAAGTTGGCGGCGCAGCAGCTGGCTCGGATGGGGCAGTTTGATCAGGCGATCATCTGCTGGCATCGCGTGGAAGAGGCGAAACCAGGCAACGAAGAGGCTGCAAACGCGATTTCTAAATTAACGGTGGAAAAGACAATCTTTCAGGGGGGATATGACCGGGAAGCGCTTCAGGCGGAGGGTGTTATCGGGGCGTCGGATAGCCAGATTGGACGGCCTCGAATCCGTCCCCTTGCCTCGTCCCGAGCGAATGAGGAGGAGGAAAATCCTGATGAACCGCCCAAATCGGACGAGCAACGCCTCCAGGAAGCCATTGAGGCTGCACCGGAAGATGTTGGGAACTATCTGCAACTGGCCGATCTCATGTCCCATTCCCAACGCTATCAAGAAGCGGAAGCCCTGCTTGTGAAGGCACTCGAGATCAGCCATCAAGATCTGAATATCCAGGAAAAATTGGAAGATACCCAGCTGCGTCGCGGGAGGCTTGAACTGGATGTTGCCGAACGGCGGGCAGCCGAGAGCCGATCGCCAGAGGAAATGGAACGCATTCGGCAGATGCGAGCCCAAATGAACCAGCGGGAGTTGGAAGTCTATCAAACTCGAAGCCAGCGGAATCCTGGCAATGCTTCGCTCCAGTATGAAATTGGACTCCGCCTGAAACGAGCCGGCATATTTGCGCAAGCAATTCAGGCATTCCAAAATGCCCGCGGGGACACTCGTCGCAAAGCCCGTGTGCATCTTGAGTTAGGTGAGTGTTTCCAGAAAATCGAACAGTACAAACTGGCTATGAAGGAATACGAAGCCGCCATTGATGCCTGTGCCAACCGCGATCCGGAGATAAAAAAACTCTGCCTCTATCGAGCCGGTGTGCTCGGGACCGGATTGCGGGACTTTGATCGGGCCGAACGGCATCTGACGGAACTGGCAGCCATGGATTTTGGATACAAAGATGTTCCCGCACGTCTGGACAAAATCAATCGCCTGCGTAATAGTAGTTGATTCCACGGTTCAAACCAATCACGTCTCCGAATACGAACATGCCTAATACGAAAAGCGCCAAAAAACGTCTTCGACAGAATGTCACTCGCCGTAGCCGGAATCGGTCGATCAAGTCCAGCGTGCGGACTCAAATTCATCAAGTCCGCCAGGCGATCCAAGAAAACGATATCCAGCGGAGCGAAATCGCATTCCGGCTTACCACGAAAAAACTGGATCAAGCAGCCGCCAAAAACGTCGTTCATCCCAATAAGGCCGCCCGCCTCAAATCACGGCTTTCGAAGGCGATTCAAAAAATCAAGACGTTGAGTTGATTCGCAGGCAGTGCTCACCAGACAATCTTCGTCGCATCGAAGACTGGACCGTGGACACACGCTCGTTGGTAATCCCATCCGCCGTCCGGTTGCCGGATTTTTACGACGCAGCTAAAGCAGAGGCCAATTCCACAAGCCATCGGTGTTTCAAGGGACACGTCGCAAGGCACGTTCCAAGTGGCTGCGATGCGTGCCGTGGCCTCCAGCATCGGCTCCGGGCCACAACATACGATGTGGCAATCCTCGTTCGATTCACTCAGAATGGCCTGGAGACTTTCTGTGACTAGCCCCCTATGACCGATCGAGCCATCCTCGGTGCAGATTTCGACCTGGATACCAGCGTCTTGGAATTCGGCCACCCCAGCCAAAAAATTGGCGGACCGGACCCCATAGCAAAGGGTGACCTTTTCTACCCTCGGCACCGATCGCGATCGATTGCCATAGACCTTTTGGCCGAGGCGCTCTTTGGCAAGCGAATAGAAGGGTGTCTGGCCGATCCCTCCGGCAACGAGCAGAAGATGCCGGCAGACCAGCGGGGGGAATCCATTGCCCAGAGGCCCCCAGACGTCGATTGGATCCCCAGATCTTTGGCCTGCGAGCAGGCGAGTCATCTTGCCGATCACACAATAGACAATATCCAAACCGACCACCCGACCCGCTGGATCGAAGACGGTGTCATACAAAGCCAGTGGCCTCCCAAGAAGTGGATCGTTGCATGCGGGGATTCGAAGCATGACGAATTGGCCCGGTACAATGCGGTCTGCAATTGTGGGACATTCCATGCGCAGCCGATATGTCTGTTCGGCGATCGATCGATGATCGAGGATCCTTGCGGTCTCCATGTGGGCTTTGTCGGCATAAAATACCGACCTGCCGGAATCCGTGGGAAATGAAGAAGACTGCATCGGAGCCATTCCTAGGAGCCCTTTCTTGGACGGCGTGGTCGAATCGAAGCGGATTGTTGTTTGGGATCTCCTCCCCCCTTGCCGCGGACTGCTCGAAGGAGCGCGGCGACCTCAGTTGGGGCGAGAGGTCGCGCACCACCGCGGGGAAGTTGGCCGAGACGAAGTGGGCCGATCGCGACGCGGACCAGTCGCAGGACCTTGTGCCCCACCCGTGCCAGGAGCCGGCGAATTTCACGGTTCTTCCCCTCGGACAGGACGATCTCCAGAACCGTTGACTTCTTATGGAGGTTTTTAATTCGTATGCGGGTCATGCGTGCCAATCCCTCCGCCAAATAGGTGCCATGGCGCAGCCGGTTGAGCGTATCGGTCGTTACATGACCGGCGACGGTGACATGATACGTCTTCTCAATCCCATGGCGTGGGTGGGTGAGTTGATTCGCCAGTGTGCCATCGTTCGTGACCAGGATGAGACCCTCGCTCGACGCATCGAGTCGACCTACGTTGAAGACACGCCCAGCCGACTGAGGCACCAGGTCAATCACCCGCGGCCTCCCGGTTGGATCACGGGCCGTGCTAACAACACCGGGTGGTTTATGGACCGCAAAGTAGACGTTTTTTGGATAAGGGAGGAGTTCCCCGTCGACGCGTATTTCTTGCCGGGATCGATCGACCCGCGTGCCGAGTTCGCAGACGACCTCCCGATCGACCTCAACCCGCCCCAAGAGGATGAATGCCTCGCACTCTCGGCGACTCCCTATTCCAGCCGCGGCCAGAACTTTCTGGAGTCGTTCTTGATCCGAGCGAAGGTCCGTAGGGTGCCGGGGCGATTTGGACATGGAATGATCGTTTGGTGAAAGGATCCTGTGAAATCCAGGATAGCCTATTGTGCATGCCCTCGCCAATTTCCCCACGGCAATCCCTGCCTGGCACGCATCACTTCATTCGGCGGTTTCTCGAATCCAGGAGGCCGGGCTCCCAGCACTTCGGGGCCGATGTCGTTGAGTGGATAGGGATCGTGCCGTATTGCCGCGTACTGCTGTTCAGCGGCAGTCCCCGGATGCTCGAGGGATGGTGTATGAAATTTCGGGGTCTGCATCCACCCGCAACCACCCGTGCCAAGGAGCATGAAGATGAAAACGACTCGGATGAGAAAGATCCCGCGAACGATGTTGGATTCCGATACGATCCACTGGATCGGTCCAGACCGGGATGCCCTGTCCATTTTGGGAAAGGCGAATCCGGAAACCTGCATGCGATTGTATGGTTGCGACATAAACGGATCCGATCCGAGTTCTCGAAGATGAAGCGATGGCGGATTATAGGCACCCTTCCCTGTCAGCACAAAGGCACTTCTGGTCGGGATGGATCGGGTGCCCAGATATTCAGGATCGTGGCCGGAGTGCGTGGGATCATGGGAAAGGGGACCAGGGTGGCGGGAATCAATGCCAGCCCGCCCTTTCGCAGCGGCTCGACTTGATGGTCGGCAACCAGCTCGACGGTGCCTTCGAGCACAACCATGATGTGGAACCGGTCGTCTCCACCGATGCTTGCAGGGACCGTTCGACAGCGATTCTCAAGAGGATGGGAAATGGAGGCGACGCTAGGGGACGTTGAGTCGGTACCGGCCTCCAGCCGGTCCGTCGGCATCGCGCATTGCCAGCGATCAAGGACAAACACATCACATGCAATGAGACGCTCGATCCCCGCATCGAGGGTCGGCTGGGGCACGACCGGTTCCACGGGTCCGCGCGAGAAATCGATGGCATCGAGCGCCTGTTCGATATGGAGTGGGCGAGGCCGGCCCTCGGCATCGACGCGGTTCCAGTCAAAGAGTCGAAAAGTCGTATCGCTGGCCTGTTGAATTTCGGCAATGACAAGACCTTCGCTGGTGGCATGGACGGTGCCGGCTGGGATAAGGACGCAGTCGCCAGCTTGCGGTTCGAAGCTGTGCAAACAGTTTTCCAGCGACCCCCGAGCTAGTTCGCGGATCAAGGCGGGGCGATCCATTCCAGATTTCAAGCCGGCGTAAATCTTGCTCCCAGGTTTCGAGGCAATCACCACCCAGGCTTCCGTCTTCCCCAGATCGGGTGGATCCAGCTGGGCGGCCTGGGCGTCGTCGGGATGGACCTGGACCGATAGGGGATGGTGGACATCCAGGAATTTGAAGAGGAGTGGAAACCGGTCGAAATGCCGATGGCGGCCAAAAAATTCTGGAGCATCCCGCTGAATCAAATCGGTCAGGCGCTTCCCGGCAAAAGGTCCGTTCGTCACAATACTCTGATCATCCCCATGGTCCACAATTTCCCAGCTCTCAGCACACGTGCCCGTATCACCAATCGATTTCCCTAGGAGAGTTGCCAGCCGGCGGCCGCCCCAGATGTAGCGACGAAAAATCGGTTGAAACCGCAATGGATAGGGAATTACCATGGGAAACGGCATGATAAGGCGGATGGGGAATCGACCCAGCAGGTATTCCAATCTATGATCGGAATTTTGGATTGGCATGCAATGGTATCTTTCAGAGAATTTGACCTGTATTTTTCATGCGATACCAGTACAACGAAGATCTGTTCGAACACACAAAGATGACGTTTGGCGAACACTTGGAGGAGCTCCGCGGGGCCCTTATCAAGGCGTTGTCTGCGCTGGTCTTCTTCGTTTTAATCGGTCTTTTCTTCGCGGGTGATGTTGTTGATGGTATCCAAGCACCGTTGCGCGAAGGCTTGTTGCACTTCTACCAGGATCAGGGGAAACGGGAACTTGCGCAAAGGCTGGCTGCCCGTGAGGGCCGGACATCACCCAATGATGCGGATTTGGCAGAAGCGACCCGGATTGTCGAGGAGGAGGGTTTCTTATCCGAGGAGCGGTACATCGACCGCAAGCGGCTCTTGGAGATCCTTGATTTCAAAGAACACCGTCCTACCGCAGCCAAGGAGGCGACAGGAACGAAGGAATCCCAGGCCTCCTCCCGACCATGGAGAGAAAAAGATCTGGTCAAAGTTCTCCTCTATTTCCCGGCGGACAAGGATCCGCGAATTCGCGTCATTGGATTGAGTGTCCACGAAGCATTTACCGTTTGGATCAAGGCGGCATTCCTGGTCGGAGTTCTATTGGCGAGCCCTTTAATTTTCTATTTCATCTGGGAGTTTGTCGCCGCCGGTCTCTATCCCCATGAGAAACATTACGTCCACGTCTTTTTACCCTTCAGCCTGGCCCTCTTTATCGCGGGAGCGCTCTTGGCCTTCTATGCCGTCATGGGATTCATCCTCGATTTCCTTTTTCCGTTCTACGCGCTGCTTGGAATTGATCCCGACCCACGGATCGGTGAATGGCTTAGCTTCGTATTGATCCTGCCAGTCGGTTTTGGCATCAGCTTTCAGCTCCCCCTGGTCATGTTATTCCTGGAGCGGATCGGAATCTTTACAATCCAGAGTTATCTATCCAAGTGGCGGATATCTATCCTGGTCATCTTTACGCTATCCATGTTGTTGACTCCGGCCGATCCGTGGAGCATGATCCTGATGGCAATCCCGTTGACCGCCCTTTATTTTGGGGGCATCGCTCTATGCCATTATTTGCCCAAGCAAAAGACTCCGTTTGGGAACACGGTTGAATAGTAGCGCGGTGTCTGACCATTATTTTAATAGATTATTCTTAATCGATCAAAGAATGAACATAAGGGAACGAAGAAAACGGATGAAGAGTTCTCTGTTTCCTTATGTTCATTTTTTCGGCGATTGAGTTTTCTCCATGATGAAAAATGGACAGATACATTAGATTGCGTCGCCGCCCCGTTCGCCGGTTCGGATCCGGACACAATCATCGAGCGGGAGAACAAAGATCTTGCCATCGCCGATCTCGCCCTTCTCGCCGGTGCGCCCACCCCGAATAATTGCATCGATCGTCGGTTCGACGAATGCTTCATTCACGGCGATTTGGAGCTGGACTTTCCGGATCAGCCGGACACCGATCTCACGGCCGCGGAAATATTCCGTTTCCCCCTTCTGACGTCCGAAGCCTTGCACATCCATGACCGTGAGGCGAACCACTTCCGCCTCCGATAAAGCGGCAATGACGTCTTCGAGTTTGCTAGGTTGAATTATCGCAATGATCAGCTTCATAACAGACAGCCCTCGCTCGACAGATCTGACGGCGCATCGTAACGGACTTGCACCGATCCATCAAGCGGGAACTAGTCAAAATGGATCGAATGGGGAACTCGAATCTCGCATGGAATCAGGAGGCGGCCCGTGCTGGGAACGGGGGCAACTGAGCCGTTATTTGACGTCATCGAAGAGTGCATCGACAAATTCGTCGGGTTGGAACAGGGCCAGATCTTCGAGCTGTTCCCCGACTCCAACATATTTGACTGGCAGGCCGACCTGACGGCGGATTGCGACGACGACACCCCCTTTCGCCGTCCCATCGAGTTTTGCCAGAATAATGCCAGTGCAATCAACGGCCTCGGTGAATTTGGACGCCTGACTGATCCCGTTCTGGCCGGTGGTTGCATCGAGAACGAGCAGCACCTCGTGGGGCGCGGCGGGAATTTGTTTTCGGATGGATTGTTGGATTTTTGTCAATTCGGCCATTAAATTCGTCTGGGTTTGAAGGCGCCCGGCCGTGTCGACGATACAGACATCCAGCTGATCGGCAACCGCCTTCTCAACGGCACGATAGGCAACGGATGCTGGATGACTGCCATGTTCGCCGGTGACAATTTCCACTCCGAGCCGATCGGCCCAAATCGAGAGCTGCTGGACGGCTGCAGCCCGAAATGTATCCCCGGCACCGAGAATGACGTGCCGCCCGCTTGTCTTGAACATATGGGCCAGCTTGGCAATCGATGTTGTCTTTCCAGTGCCGTTGACTCCACACACGAGGAGGACCGTGGGTCCGCTATCGGCGAACCGGATGGGTGACTCATCCTGGGCCATGAGTTCCTTCAGCTTCTCGCTCCAGCTGGCAATGATATCGTGCCGCTGGACTTTCCGGGCGCGGAACTTGGAAGCGACTTCCCCAATGATTTCCTCGGTGGCATCGTAACCCATATCCGTTTTGAACAGGATCGCCCGCATTTCGTCGAGGAAGGCATCATCCAAGAGACGGCCCTCCTGCTTGAAAAGATCGCGGATGTCGGTCTTGAGAAGGCGGGTGGTTTTGGTAAGGCCCTGTTTAAATTTCTTGAAAAAACCCATGGCCCTCTGATTTGTTTGAAGTGTCGTTGGCGATGAATTTATCCAAAATCCCATTCACGAACGGCGCCGAATGGCAACCTCCGAACCGTTTGGCCAATTCGATTGCTTCGTTGACCGCAACCCGGTCTGGCGTATCCGTATAGAGGATCTCATAGGCACCCATCCGCAGAACGTTGCGGTCGGTTGCGGCCATGCGGTCCAGCGACCAATTCGCTGCCGTCCTGGACAACAGGGCGTCGAGTTCGTCCTGGTTCCTTTTGACGCCGAGGATCAACGAAAGGCAGAACGCCTCAAGTTCTTTCGATTTGAGCCGCCCCCGCACGAACTGCTCCATCTCCGCCGTCGATTGGCGCGGATTCAGATCCTCTTGATACAGGACCTGGAGAGCGACCTGGCGTGCACGGCTACGGAACGCATTCATGGCAGGCAACGTGGAGGGAGTGGATCGGCGAGCTATTGTAAAGGATAGCAACCTCAGCCGTTTAGGAAAGATCAAACGCTACTCCTCGTAGCGCCCCTGTTGTTTTCCCGAACCAAACGGTATTGTTACAAGGAAACTGGCCATAGACCTCTATCAGGAGATCGAACGATGCGTTCCCCTGCCCCGCTTTATTGGTTCCTCGTGGTGGCCATCTGGTGCTCCGATATCGAGGGAACGGAATGGAAATCTCCGCGGAGTCTCGATCCGCTCGACCGAGGCCTGGTCGTTCGGCCGGCTGGCGGCGACAAGGTGGTTCTTAGCTGGCGGCTCTTGGATTCCGATCCCGCCAATGTGGCATTTTATGTCTATTCCAAAACGGGCTCTTTTGCCGCGGCCCGGATGCATGCCACGCCGATCTCCAAGACAACCGATTTCGTGGCAACCGTTCCCGACACTCCGGCCGGCGCGACCTACTTTGTTCGCGGTGTTCTCGATGGCAAAGAGATGCCTCCCTCGATCGAAGTCCCGGGACCGCCTGCCGATGACGATCGCCCTTACATCTCCATACGACTCGCCGGCAATTCTACTTTCCAAAAGATTGGCATTGCTGATCTGGACGGCGACAGGCGTCTGGATTACGTCATCAAACAACCCAATACGAACGTCGATCCTTACATCCACTACTGGAAGCCAAGCGAGGGCACCTACAAGCTGGAGGCCTATTCGCACGAGGGAGAATTCCTCTGGCGCTACGATCTGGGCTGGGCCATTGAGTGTGGGATCTGGTATTCACCCTATGTTGTTTATGATTTCGATGGTGACGGTTGCGCCGAGGTAGCCGTGAAAACCGGTGATCAAGACCCGCGTGACGCGAATGGTCGCGTGCAGACAGGCCCAGAATATCTCACAATCCTAGACGGCCAGACAGGCAAGCAGATCGCCCAGACGGATTGGATTGGCCGGGACGCGTTTCCCGGCGAACACGGATACAACTACGCGTCACGGAACCAATTGGGAGTTGCCTATCTTGACGGCAAGAGGCCTTCGATCATCGTGGCACGCGGTACCTATGGGGTCATGAAAGCCGTGGCCTACAACCTGGAAGGCGGACAACTCCGCCAAGTCTGGGCTTGGGAAAATTCCAGCCAGGATCGAAGGTCCTGGGGCCAAGGGGCCCACTGGATGCACTGTGCCGATATCGACAACGATTGCCGCGATGAGGTGTTACTCGGCTCGATTGTCCTGGACGACGATGGCACGGCCCTCTGGTCCACCGGATTAGGACATCCGGACCACTTCTATCTGGCTGACATTGATCCAGAGCGGCCTGGTTTGGAGATTTATTACGGAATCGAAACCCGGCAGAAAGAACGCAATGGAATGTGCCTGGTCGATGCGGCTTCCGGCAAGATTCTATGGGGGCATGAGGGCGCGACGCGGCATGTCCACGGATCGGGCCTTTGCGGGGACATCGATCCGGAACATCCGGGCTCCGAATGCTACAGCGCCGACAGCGATTCGGCCAAGCAATTTGCCTGGGCCCGATTGCGGAACTGCCATGGGACGGTGATCTGTGAGGAGAACCTGGGCGGTTTCAGCCCGCGAAGCGTTTATTGGGATGCCGATCTCCAACGCGAGTTGCTGATCGGGAGCCGCATCACCAAGTACCGCGGCGGCGAAATTCCCACGCGGATTGAAGGTTCTCTTGTCGCCGTGGCCGATATTCTCGGCGATTGGCGCGAGGAAATGATCACGAGTATGCCAGGGGAGTTGCGGATCTACTTGTCGACGATCCCCGCCACCGATCGCCGCGTCTGCCTGATGCAGGACCCGATTTACCGGACCGACGTCATCCATGCCGCCATGGGCTACTACCAAAACCCCATGCTAAGTTATGATCCCGCAAGTACGTCCCCGTAATCTACCGTTTCTCAGGTTCGTTTTTTATCTGGTCCGCCATGCAGATCCATACGTTTGATGTCGTGGTGATTGCCGTCTATATGATGGCCATCGTGGGGTTGGGATGCTGGGCCGGTTTTCGAAAGCGGCAACGGGCCGCGGCGGACGAATATTTCCTGGCTGGGAAAAGCTTGCGCTGGCCAGTGATTGGACTTGCTCTGTTCGCCACGAACATCTCCACGGTCCATCTGGTGAGCCTGGCACAGGAGGGCTATTCCAATGGGCTTGCCTATGGAAATTTCGAATGGATGGCGCCCTTCACGCTGATTGTCTTGGCCCTCTTTTTTGCTCCATTTTATATTCGATCCGGAGTAGCCACATTACCCGACTTTCTGGAGAAGCGGTACAGCCGCGCAAGCCGCGATTGGCTGGCCATGCTATCCATCATTTCGGCAATTTTTATTCATATCGGTTTTTCGCTCTACGCCGGAGCAACCGTCCTGGAAGGCATGTTTGGGATCCCCAAAATCTGGAGTATCATTCTGGTTGCCGTGATTACAGGTTTTTACACCATGGTCGGAGGATTGATGGCCGTGGTGCTCACGGAATCCGTGCAGACCATTATTCTATTAGCCGGCGCGATGGTCCTGACGGGAATCAGTTACTTCAAAGTCGGCGGCTGGAGCGGCCTGACCGCCGAGGTCGATCCGGTTCAACTCACGGTGCTGCGTCCGACCGGCGATGCATCCGGCCTGCCATGGTACTCGGTCTTTCTAGGCTATCCGATCATTGGGATCTGGTACTGGTGCACCGACCAGACGATTGTCCAACGCGTCCTGGGCGCCAAGGACGAAAATCATGCACGGGTGGGGCCGCTCTTCGCGGGATTTATCAAGATCCTGCCGATGTTCATCTTCGTGCTGCCAGGCCTGCTCTGCTTCGCGCTGGTCAAGAAAGGAGTTCTAACGGCCTTGCCGCTAAACGAAAACGGCCAACCCGATGCCGAGATGACCTATTCGCACATGATCACCCATCTGTTACCCGTTGGATTGCGTGGCCTCATGGCCGCCGCGTTGCTGGCGGCGTTGATGAGCACGGTCTCGGGTGCCCTGAATTCCGTGGCCACGCTCTTCTCGTACGACCTGTTCCAGCGATGGGCTCCCAACACATCCGACCGGAAGCTCGTGATGATCGGACGGATCGTCACGTTGGCCGGCATGGTATTGGCCGTCCTCTGGTCGCCACTCTGCGGGGAATTCCCAACCGTGTTCCAAGGAATCAATGCGGCCATCGGTTACCTCGCTCCGCCGATCACCGTTGTCTTCCTGGCAGGTGTTTTCTGGAAAAGGGCCTCCTCGAAGGCAGCATTTGTTACGCTCGTTTCGGGATCGGCCCTGGGTTTTGTCGTATTCCTCCTGGATTTCACGAAGCGGCTCGATGCATTCAAGGAAGCATTCCCGCGCTATGCCTTTTTAAACTTCATGATGATCAGCTTTTTGCTTGCCTGTCTCTGCGGTGTCGTCATGGTTGTTCTGTCGTTGCTTTTCCCGGACAAGCCGACGGAAAATCAAATGACCCTCGTCTGGAAATCGCCACTCGAACCGCTCCGTGAGCAAGGCTGGTCCGGCTTGGGAAACTACAAATTGCTCAGCGGATTGCTCGCGCTTTCAATGATTGTTTTGTATTGCATCTTTGGATAATTCATTGTTTTGATCCGCCACGGACCCGCACACGCGTGGTATTCGATCCGTTCGTTCACTTCCCTGCTGGAGCATAATCGGCCAGGTATTGATTCAGTTGGAGCTTTCGAGCCGTATTTTCCGAGCTCATATACCGGACCTTGCCAAAGATTGGCCGCTCCGGGCCCCAGGGCCGATCGTAGCGGCCGAGCACCCAGAAGATGCCCGAGTAGGAATTCGGATCCTGGCCGTCCAGCGCGTACTTATTGTTCAATTCGATCATCACATCGAGGGCTTCTTGGGGATGTGCCGACCATTCGAGGATTTTCTTACCCCAGAGCATCCGCATATAGTTGTGCATGCGGCCCTCGCAAACGAGCTGGTTTTGCGCGGCGTTCCACAACCGGTCGTGCGTTCGGGCCTGCTCGAATTCTTCCAATGTGTAGACATATTCACGCCGATCGGCCGCATGCTTCGCCAGGGTTGACTTGGCCCAATCGGGCAGAGAGTCATACAGGAAATAGTTTTTCGCATGGCTGCACATGTTGAATCCAACCTCGCGCCAGGTAACCAACTCATCGAGAAACGCCTCGGACGCTTCCGACATCCCCCACCAGCCTTCCCGCTTCCCGGTTGCCTGGCCACGCACCCGCGCGGGCGACCAGCCATCCGCTTCGGCCAGCTCCCGAAAGACTTCATGGACGGAGATGTGCCCGAAATGCAGGTAGGCGGACAAGCCACTCGTGCCATCCGCGTCCGGGTGGTTGCGATCCCCTGGGTAGTTCGCCAACTTCCGTTTCAGGAATGTCTTCCATGTTTTCCGCGCAGCGGATGCCCCCCCCTGGAAAGGAACTGGATGGACTGCATGGTCGATCGGCAGGCGGGCTAGGGCAGCCATGTCGGCGGATAATAACTTCGAAGATGCCGGTGGCCAGCGGTGCCGGATTTCGTGAGGTATCCCGCCTAGTCGCGGCAGATTGGTTCGGGCCAAGGGATTTGCCGCCGGTGGATCGGGCAGATGGTCGGGGAGGCTCCGCTGAAGAAAACGGCGGAATGCGTAGGCTGTTGGAAAGACCCGATCCGTTGCCCGGATCGGTAACAGCCCGTTCGAATCAACGCATTCGGTGCGTACGCCGATCTGGCGGGCAACGTGGGATACCTCGGCCGTTGAGGAATCCATCGGGAAATCGTCGGTGATCACGGCGCAAGAATGGGAGGCCAAGGCCACGACCAAATCGGCCGTAGTCCCTTGTTTGTGTTCGACGAACGGATAATAGCGAATGCCGTGCTTTTCACAGGACGCTCTGTTCTCGGCCATGCCTTGCAGAATAAAACGGTGATGCCGGTCGCTGGACCAACGGCTTCCGGAAGAAAGTGTCTCGACGATCAGCAGGGATTTTCGCAGTTCTTTGGCAAGTTCCACGGACCGCTCCAACGCGGCGTTCCACGTGGTTCGCCGAGAAGCGGTCATCCAGTAGAGTACGAAGCAACCTTGCGGGTTGAAATCGGCGTCATTCCAGGATGTCACACGAACGGATGGGACCCGTACCTTCACGGTCGCTTTCGCCATGGGATGGCTCCAATTTAGAGTGCATCGTAGGGAAGCGCAAACGTATCGCCCTGCGATACGTCTCCAGTCTTCAGCCCGCGAACGAACCATTTGCTACGCTGTTCGGAGGTCCCATGCGTGAATGATTCAGGGACGATGTATCCTTGGGATTTCATTTGCAGCCGATCATCGCCAATGGCTGTAGCAGCCTGCAGAGCTTCCTCAATATCCCCCGCTTCAAGAATCTGCCAGTTCTGATGTGCGTGGTGCGCCCAGACTCCCGCGAAGAAGTCAGCCTGCAATTCGAGGCGGACCAGCAGCTCGTTGCTTTTTTCCTTATTCGCCCGCTGTTGGAGTATGTGGACTTGGTCACTGATCCCCAGCAACTTCTGCACATGATGGCCCACCTCATGGGCAATGACGTAGGCCTGGGCAAAATCTCCCGGTGCTCCCAATTGATTTTTCATCTGGTCATAAAAGCTCAGGTCGATATAAACTTGCTCGTCGGGCGGGCAATAGAACGGACCGGTTGCGGCACTTTGAAATCCGCATGCCGAACGAACCTGGTCGCGGAAGAGTACTAGTTTTGGTTTGCGATAGGATTTACCCATCTTGCGGAATAGGTCGGTCCAGACATCTTCCGTATCCGCCAGGACAACCGAAACAAATTGGGCCAACTCGTCTTCCTCAGCATTGGCGCGTACCGCGCCTTGCTGGCCTGGCTGATTTTTTTGCAATTCCTGGATGATTGGTCGCGGATCACCGCCCAGAAAATAAACGGCCGCAACCAGGATCAGTCCGAGAAGTCCACCTCCTCCAACCATGGCGGGTCCGCGGATGGACCGCCGGTCTTCCACGTTTTCACTCTGCCGTCGACCTTTCCAACGCATGGTGATGGTTCCCAGTATTACTCGGTATCGCCTCAATGGCCACCGGAAGTTTCCACCCCGTGCAGAGACTTCGCTTTGCTCAGCAGGGGCCAACCGTAGCCATACAGCGCGATGATCACAAAGCAGGCCATCGGCACGATGAATCCTCGGGACATGTCGTATCGGTCGGCAACGGTACCCATCACCTTGGGTAGCATCGCACCGCCCATAATCGCCATGACGATGAATGCCGATGCTCCCTTCGCACGCTCCCCAAGCCCAAAAATCCCCAGCGCGAAGATTGTGGGAAACATAATGGACATGAAGAAATAGCTCAGGAAAACAGAAACGACGGATATCCAACCTAATTTGAAGAAGATCAAGAGGCAAACGATGACATTGAGCGTCCCATACAAACCGACAATTTTATGGGCGGACGTTTTTCGCAAGAGGATGGCGCCGGTGAATCGTCCTATGAGGAAGCAGATGAATCCGAGGGTGGCCAGAAAACTTGCCGCCCTGTTGCTGAAACACAGGATACCGTCCTGGAAAGGCAGCTCGTTGGGGAAAGCATCCTCCAGGAGCATGCGATTGAGCCGGCAACGATCATTCCCCTTCGGATTCTGCGCGAGCAGTTGTTCTGTGCTTTCCTGCAAGCGGATGCCGCTAAACCTTGCTTCATTGTAGAGGGTTGGCTTCTTCTCCTTGGTCGATCGCATGTCGCGAGTGACAATTTCGTCTAAGTCGCGGGCCAAGTGGAAGCGTAACGCGTAATCCGAGCCTGAACCGTCATAGGCATCCATTGCTTGAACCGTCTCGCTTGATAACTGGTCGCGTACGAATGATGAGACATTGTCGGACTTCTTCTTTAATTTCGCGACCATCGACGACAGATCCTTGATGTCCGACTTATCGACTCTCGTCCTGTATTCGATCAACGACTCCTTCGCTTTCGCCTTCCCTTTCTCTTTCCCGTTTCCCTCTCCCTGCTCCAATGTCTCCGTGCTCGCCGTGACGTTTTGATGCCACGAGGCGGGGAGGGGAGGAACTTCCCATACCATATAGTTGATTACGAAGCTGAAAATACCCGCCTGGGCAGCCACATAAAAGAACTGCGCCAATGTGGCTCCCGAAAAATGCGGATGCGACCAGATGCTGTGATGCGACATTTTTCTTATGACCGGGATGAGTACCACGGCGAGGATGACAGATACGACGCAGCCAACCGCGGCCAGGATCACCAGCAATGAGTTGTTTGCCGTGATCTGCAAGCCGGATGGGTGGGGAATCCGGCTTGCGATGTCCACCAGACTCGGACCCAAATTGAAGGCATTAAGGATTAGCCAGGAGATCATTCCAAAAACGCCGACCAGAACGATCGTGTTGAACCAGAGCAGAAAGTAGGCTGGCACGCGAGCCACTTGCCGATCCGCCATTCCCGCGACTGGACCGGTTGCATCCTTCTTGCCGATGTTGTAGTCGTCCTCCGTCTGGATATCTGGGACCGGGGCAAAGAAGAAGATGAGGGCGAGGACGAGGACCACGACACCGACACCCGCATAAGGGATCCACAACGTTTCGGCACCGGTGCTCATACCGGCCGCATCCGTGCCATAGAAGAACATGCCACCGGCGATCGGGCCCAGAATCCAGCCGATGCCATTGCAGGATTGGGCCAGATTGATCCGCGTCGCCGCGTAGCGCGGCGGCCCCAAGACGGTGGTGTAGGGATTGGCCACCGTTTCTAAAAAGGTCAGGCCGGCGGCGATCACACAGACGCCCAACAGGAATGCCCAGAACTCAGCGATATTCGTTGAGGGAATGAACCAGAAACCACCTGCCGCGACCATCAGGAGGCCAGCAATAATGCCACCTTTATAACCCAGCCGCGTCGCCAACCAACCGGCTGGCATCGCCATCAAGAAATAGCCAAGATAATGGGCGAATTGGACCCAGGCGGATTGGGCCAAGGTCAAGTCCAATTCCTCCTGGAAATGCTTGTCCATGACGTCAATCATGCCGTTGCAGAATCCCCAGAGGAGAAACAGCGAACTGACCAACGCAAACGTGAATAATACGTTCCGCCCGTCACTTAGGACGAACATGCTTTCTTTGTCTTTTTTCATGCGTGGATTCTACTTTACTTTTTGTCTGGGGATCTGGAACAGATGACTGGAATATCAAGAACTCAACAGGTAAAAAACAGGCATGCCTGTATCGTCGCGCGGCCCTTATCGATTGCCTGGCCGATAAGCGTAATCACACCCGGTTGGCGGCCGTAACATTAAATATCACGGTGTCGCGATTGTTAAGTCCCTTTTTTTCAAAATCTCGGTCTCGCCGGATCGAATCGATTTGAGTTGGTTCTGGGGGATGGATGGGCTGCGGTTGGTTTTTATCAAGAAGCCGAGGATGGTCTACGCGCCATTACCCTGTCTTTCTTGATAGGCACTTTTTAACAAATACTGGACCGCGATGAAAATTTCCGTTATACGTACCATTTTGGAAACGAAGATCGAAACCGGAAGGATAAAGCTATGAACAGCTCACTCAAATATCTTGATCGTGCCATGGGCCAATTGCGTCATCTGGGACTGGTGCCCGAGGCACCGTCGAAGGAGGACCCTATCGTAGCCCTATTGAATCAAATTTCCGACCTGGATGAGGATAAGGTGGTTGCCATCGCCCGAACACTCAACCAAGCCTCCTTGTTCAATGAGGTTGTTCGAGAGCAGGTCAGTGCCATGGAGTTGGGTAGTCGTTACGAAGAGATTACCAATGCGTTTAACAGCATTCGCAACGACGCGAAGAACATGGTCGAACAGGTCGAAGATGGCAAGATCAGCACGTGGGAACGTGTTCAGAATATCTGGATGAAGACAACCCGCGGCGATATTGCCACCCGTTTTGACAAGATCAAAGATGTTTATCTTGATGTGGCCGAGGACTCACGGGACCAGATCCAACGCGAGCACTTGATCTCGAATGCGTATCAGGATTTCCGCGGAGCACTCAAGGAAGCCGAGGTTTTGGCATTGGATGTATTGAAGAAAGCGGAGGAGAAACTGGCCAGTGCCAAGGAAGAACTGAGCGAAGCCATGAAAGCGGTGGATGCTCACAAGGGTGATGATCGTGCCGAGCTAGCCAAGTTGGAACTGACGCGCGACGAGGCACTCCGCAAGGTGCAGGATGAAGAGAATCGCTATCAAATTGCCAAGGATCTGGCGGACAATTTGACGGTCAGCTACAACACGTCTGAAGTCATCATGGCTCGCTTGAAACAGACCACCAACGCCAAAGAACGCGTCTACCAGCAATCGATCAGCTTCTTCGGTACCAATGAGAGTGTCTTGACGGCTCTCTCAGCGTCGTTCACGGGGCTATTCGGACTCCACGAGAGCACGCAAACGCTCGAAGCGATGAAGGAGGGGGTCAGCCAGAGCCTGGAAGATTTAGCCGAGATTGGCGGAAAGGTCCAGGAGGAGGCAATCAAGGCCGGTTATGGGCCGACGATCCGCTTCGAAGCCGTCAAGAAGCTGGTTGATTCGGTAACCAACTATCAGGAGCGTTCCCGTGAAATCATCGATGAGATGCGGTTGCTGAGTACCAAAAATGCGGAAGAAATTCGCACCGCGGTTGAAGAAGGCAAGCAACGGCTTGCACGATTGACTCGGGAAAGCGCGGCACTTCCGGTGAAACATGGCTGATCATTCGACTGCAGAGCAATCCTTGGGCAAGCGGCCGCTCGATGACCTGATGCTGGCCATGGACGTGGTGGATACGTTGCGGCATCGTGCATCCTTGGTGGAACGGGAGTTGAACACCGAAAAGCGGGATCAGCAACTTATCGATCGGTTGCGCGAAATCTACGCGGCTCAAGGCATCGAGGTTCCTGACGAGGTCCTGGCGGAAGGTGTTGTGGCGCTGAAAGAGGACCGCTTCCGATACACGCCACCGCAACCGAGTCTATCGGTGACGTTGGCTAAAATCTACGTCAACCGGAACCGATGGCTGTTGCCGATGGTAATCCTGCTCGGCTTGATCGGAGCCGCATGGTTGGGGTATTGGCTCTTCGTTGTTGCTCCCAGGGCTCGGGTGCTGAGAGAACTCCCCCAGCAAATCGCCGCTCAGCAACAGGCCATTGTCGATCAGGCCCGCGTCCCTGATGCGAAGGAGGACGCCCGGCAAATCGCCGCCACCGCTCAACGAGCACTCACCGAAGGTGATGTCAAGACCGCCCAACATGAATTAGATAAACTCAAGGAGCTTCACAGCCGTTTGGCACAGGAATACGAACTGCGGATCGTCGCGGAAGGTAGCACGGGCGTCTGGCGTATCCCCGATGTGAACCAGGCGGCTCGGAATTATTATATCATCGTGCAACCGATCACTGACAAAGGGCAGGTCTTGACGTTACCGATCACCAGCGAGGAGGACGGTCAGACCAGACTTGTGTCCAAGTGGGGATTGCGCGTCGACGAAGAGACGTTCCAACAAATTGCCGAAGATAAGAAGGATGATGGGATCATCCAACGAAACCGGTTTGGCGTCAAGCGAGTAGGGTATTTGGAACCAGAGTATTTAATCTTGACAACTGGTGATGCGATCACTTCGTGGTAGGAACGACTCAATGGCCAGCGGACTCGATACAATGGCGTCGATTGACCAGGCACTGCACCAGGTCCGCCGTGATATTCAGGACCTGGATCGTCAGATCCGGGCTGCCAGCGACAAGATCATCCATATGAACCAGGACCAGACGAATTGCCTTCGCGAGCTTGCCGAACTGCGGCTGGACCAGTTGACGAGCGGCCCGCTTTTCATGGATCTGGACGATGCGGATCAACGTGTCACCGAGCTGCTTCGCGACCGCGCCAAGAGTCTGCAGGCCCTGCAAGAGCAAATCGAAGAATCGGACCGTCGCCAGTCGACGCTGGAAGCGGACCGCGCGACGCAACAGCAGAAAGTCCATGCGGCCTCGGCATCGCTCGATCGGGGGGAAGCTGGGACACAGCAACGGCTGGCGCGGGAGCCTGGCTATCAGGAACAGCTCAAACGCGCCCAGAATTCCGATCGTGTGGCCAAACACGCCGAGCAGAAGGCCCAGCAGGCACACAAGGATCGGTTGAACAAGGGCCAAGAATTTGAAGCGGATTCGCTCTTTGTGTATCTGTGGAAACGAGGCTTTGGTACTTCGAAGTATTCCGCGAATCCGCTGATGCGGACATTGGATGGCTGGGTTGCCAAACTGTGCCGATACCATGATGCTCGCCCCAACTATACGATGTTGCTGGAAATTCCGAAGCGGCTTGGCGAACACGCCGAGGATTTGCGAAAGGAAGCCGATCGCGAATTTGAAGCACTCCGCGAGCTGGAAGAGCAAGCGTCGGCGGCGGATGGAATACCTGGTCTGCGCGAAAACCTCCAACAAGAGGAACAACGGGCCCAAGATATCGACGACGCGATTCAGAAAGAGGAAATGCATTACAGTGAATTGGTCAAGCTGAGATCGGAATTCGCTGGAGGCGAAGATGCGTACTCGCGTCAATGCCTTGAAATATTGCTCAATCAACTGCGTCGCGAACCACTGGCGCAACTCCGACGCGAAGCCGAGCAGACCAGTTTCCCGGAAGATAATATCGTGGTTGGGCGGCTTGCTGATTTGGATCAAGCCAAACTGCGTCTTGAATCGCAGCTAGCGGAACACAAGCAACTGCATTTACGGTACCTGGACCGGCTGGAAGAGCTCGAAAAGATCCGCTGGAACTTCAAACAAAAACGCTTCGATGATATCCATAGCGCCTTTCCCGATGGATCTCCGATTGGCGGGATGCTCAACGAGTTCCTGAAGGGGATGGTCAGCTCGGGACAGCTCTGGGGAATCATCGAACAGCTCCATCGGCGACTCCGTATTGAAGCCGATCCGAATTTTGGCAGCGGCAGCCTTGGCCGTTCCTCCGGCAGCACCTGGCGACTGCCTGCACCCGCGCCTCATCAATCTCAGAGCTACTCCATGGGAGGTGGTGGGGACATGGGAGGTGGCGGGGGTTTCCGAACCGGTGGTGGCTTCTGATCTCCCTTCGGTAATGGCTGACGGATTGAGATTCTCGAATTCCCCCCTCCAGTGCTATAATTTATCAGTCGTGATTCGGTTGTATTCCCTGATCGGTTCGCTGTGTTATTGCACATGGCCATGGACACATTACCCGCATCGGATCAGCGAAGATTAGATGAACTCTACGAGTACATCGATACACAATCCAAAACTTTTATCGGGTATCCCTGTTCTCAGCAGTTCGATTACACACCCCTTTTTCGCTTCCTGAATTACCCGATTAATAACGTCGGCGACCCGTATGCCCCCAGCTCGTATCGCGTCAATACCAAGGAGATTGAGCGCGAAGTAATCCAGTGGTTTGCCGAGCTAACCCATGCAGATGAAAAGGGGTATTGGGGCTATGTGACCAACGGGGGGACCGAGGGCAATCTCTATGGGCTCTATCTGGCCCGCGAGTTGCTGGCCAGTGGGATGGTGTACTATTCGGAGCACACGCATTACAGCGTCAGCAAGAATCTCCGTCTCCTTCAAATGCCGAATATTATGATTCGGACGCTTTCCAGTGGAGAGATTGATTACGAGGACCTGTACGAAACCATCCGGATTCACCGCGATAGGCCGCCGATCATCTTCACCAATGTCGGCACGACCATGCAGCAGGGAGTTGACGATATCCCGAGAATCACAAGCATGGTCCACGAGCTAGCTATTCCGCAGTTCTATATCCACTGTGATGCGGCACTGGGCGGCATGATCCTGCCATTTATCGCGAATGCGCCAACGTGGGATTTTAGCGCCGGAATCGACAGCTTGTCGATTAGCGGGCACAAGTTCATCGGTTCACCCATCCCCTGCGGCATCGTGCTGGCGCAGAAAAGGCACGTCGATCGAATTGCTCGGTCCATCGAATACGTGGGAACTCTTGACACGACCATCACCGGCTCTCGAAATGGAATCACGCCCCTGTTTTTGTGGTACGCAATCCGCAAGTACGGCATAGAAGGATTTCGTCGCATGGCTCAACAATGCATTGCCACCGCGGAATACGCAGTCGAGGCATTCGAGCGGATCGGGATCCAAGCCTGGCGCAATCCGTTTTCAGTAACTGTCGTCTTTCCGAAACCGCTCGACACGGTCCAGAAAAAATGGCAAATTGCCGTGCAAGGTCAGATCGGGCATATCATCACAATGCAGCACGTCACCCGGTCCATGATCGACGAGCTGGTTGCTGACATAGAAGCCGCCTCGGTTGGGGAACCTGTGAAATGAAACAGATCACGATTATTGCTCAGACGACAAAGGGATTGATCGCCAGCATCTCTGAAAAACTCGGTCAGGCCGGTATCAATATCGAATCGATCGCGGCCATGGTTGTTCAGGACCGCGATGTGGTCACGCTGACTGTCGATACATACGACAAAGCGCTCCTGGTTCTCCGCGATGCCGGATACAATGCTTTTTCCGAAGATGCTGAGATCATCAATATCAAGGACGAGCCTGGCGCGTTGGCGAAGATCACACGCCGACTTTACGAAGGCGGCATCAACGTCCGAAGCATTCGCCTTCTCTATCGCCAATATGGCGAAGCACTCGTCGCCGTCGCCATGGATTCTCCGGAGCTGGGCATGGAACTCATTCAGGACCTGCTCGTCAATCGGTCCAAATGACGGGGAAGCTGCGTTTACAGAAGGCATTTTCCCGGAGCTGATCAACTATCAAATATCTTTTTTGTACAGATATTGGCGGTGCATATGTCCCCACGCGAGCGATGGCTGGCCTTGCTGGCAGATCAATCAGCGGACCGTATCCCGACGGATTACCAGGCCACTGAGGAAGTCACGGCGCGTCTCCAATTGGAACTGGACTGTGCCGATGCGGATGCTCTGTGGCGGAAACTCCACATCGACAAGCGGAAATATGTCGAAGCGAAATGGAAATTGGCGCGTCATCCCACCGATCCGGAAGCGGATATGTGGGGTGTTCGTTTTCAAACAATCCATTATGGCACGGGATCCTACCGCGAACCGGTTCGCCATCCATTGGCCCAAGTCCAAACAGTGGCTGATGTTCATGCCTATTGCTGGCCAGACCCAGATGATTTCGACTACGAAGAAATCGCCCGCAGACTGGACGAGGACGATGGTTACTATCCCATTCATTCGTGTTGTTATGAGCCGTTTTTACTCTACTGCAACCTGCGCGGGAGAATGCTTTCGTACGAAGACCTGGCGATCCGGCCCCTTTTGGCGGAAACCATTTTGGGGCATCTCTTTGATTTCCATTACGAACATCATCGCCGTTGTTTCATTGCCGGCGAGGGCCGGATCGATACGACATGGGTGGCCGAGGACCTCGGCTCGCAAACTGGGCCGCTGATCAGCCTCGAGATGTACCGCCGTTTTTTCCTGCCGAATCAGATCAAGATGGCCGAATTAGCCAGGTCCTTCGGTATCCATGTCATGTACCATACCGACGGCGCTGCCCGCCTGTTCTTGCCCGATTTGGTCGACCGCGTGGGAATCGAGGTCCTCAATCCGATCCAATGGCGCTGCCCGGGCATGGAGCGGGAGGGCCTGGTGGCCGACTTCGGCGATCGGCTCATTTTTCACGGTTCCATTGACAATCAGCAGACCTTGCCATTTGGCACCGTGGACGATGTCGTCGCGGAAGTGCGCGAGAGCATCGCGATCTACCAGAATGCCCGGTGGATCTGCAATCCGTGCCATAATATCCAGCCAATGACTCCCACCGAAAATATCGTGGCCATGTACGAATCGATTCACGAACTAGGGAAGCTATCTCCCTGATGAAACAACTTGGCATCGAAAATGTGATCGTGATGGGCGTTCATATCAAAACGGAGTTCGTTCATGCCTTTGATTCTTTGTAACCGTTCACGGGGACTGTCCCGATTTTCGCGGCGACCAGGCGCCAACGGCATGAAACCGCTCGATTCGCCGCGAAAATGGGACTGTCCCCTTGGCCCTAAGGAGACAGGCACATTTTTCGGCCTTCGTGCACGAACTGGCGGAAAGGCCCAAATGGGCCGAAAAATGAGCCAGTCCCCGGCGGCTCTTTACATAGACTGCGTACTGTTTTCCAAAAGCTTCCGCTGTTCCACATTTTTCAGGTAGCTTAGATACGCGATGTGCGCATCCGAGCACTTGCCGATGATCGCTTTGGCACCCGCCCTGATGAAGACAGTGCTTAGCCGGTACGCGTTCGCTCGGCGGAAATTAAAGACCAATGCATCCAGCAATACATTGAACGACATAAAGAGCATGTCGGATGCCGTGCGCCGGAGCGAATAGAACCGGCGATATGCCCGATACGTCTCGATCTGTAGCCTCTCGGGGCTCATTCTGGCGGGCTGGAAGACGATGTACATCGCATTGTAGTAGTCCCAGTTCTTATGCAGGAGTCTGTTGCTGCCGGCGAGATCCTCGTAGCATCGGGTTCCCGGAAATGGTGTCAGGATCATGAACTGGACGGTGTCAATCCCATGTTGGGTGGCGAACTCAACCGTCTGATCGATTGTCTCCAGAGTATTGTGATCCTCGCCGAACATGAACATCCCGTGGATGTTGATGCCGTACTGATGAAAAACTTGGATGGCATGGACGATATCCGCCCGCGTCTGGGATTTGTGCAAGGCTTTGAGGGTTTCGTCCTCAATCGATTCGAATCCGATGTAGACCCAACGGCATCCCGCTTTCGCCATCTTGGCCACGAGGTTCGGATTTTCTGCCAGATCGCAGCGGACTTGCGCGGCCCAGTCGATGCCCAGCTTTTTTTTAAGGACGAGATCGCAGATTGCATCAACGCGGCGGCGATCGGCGGTGAAATTATCGTCGTAAAAGAAGAACTCTTTGGAGGAAAAATAACCCATTGCATTCTCGACATCCGCGACTACCCGCTCCGCGGATACCTTGCGGAACTTCCGCCCGAAAATTTTGGAGACTGTGCAGAAGGTGCAGTCGAAAGGGCAGCCGCGCGAAGTCATGACCGGGACGATATTCATGGTCGAGAAGCCATCCAGCAGCGCGTAGTTGATCGGAGGCAGGTCGGCCAAATTCTCTACTTTCCGGCCAGCGACCACCTTCTCCTGAATCCTCCCCTCCACCAGGTCGACAATGATCTCCTCGGCCTCCCCGACAACCACATGATCCGCGACATCCGTGAATTCCTCGGGCAACAGGGAAGCGTGAATACCGCCAATCAGGACTCGGCAGTCGGGATAGATCATCCGCAGCTGGGCGGCCAGGAATTTGGCGCGGCTAGCACTGACGGTCAGCGCCGTCAGGCAGAAGACATCCGCTTGAATTTCAAAGGGATCCACCTCGCGTCCCAGAATGTTCTCGTTGATGACACGAACCCGATAGCCATTGTGATGGAGTATCGTGGCCAGGTAGAGGCTGCCAAGCAGTGGCAGATGCATATAGTTCTCGAACACGTTGGACATGTGCCCCGTGGGTTCGATGAATATAACCGATTTCTTCATTTGACCTTCTCCGCAACAAGAATGCTCAACCCGACCAGAATCAAGATGATCCACCACCAGCCCGCGCCGAAGGACTGTGTCACGGAAAACATCGCGGACAGGGAGATCAGGAGCAGACCCGCCAGAAGAACCATCCGGCGTTTCTCTCGGATGGTGCATAGCGCCAGGAAGACCACACCCAGGAAAGTGATAAAAAGGGGCCAGAGACGAGCCATCGCGGTCCACGATGTGAAGCTGCAATACAAGGCCAAGCCACTAAAGCATAGAAGATAAACTCCAGTCACCAGGAACATGGGCACTTGGGAATTGCCGTGGTAAAAGATCCCAATCAGCCCGCCGCCAACCATCGCGATCAGGATGGGCCACAGCCGGTAGATGACGTCCAGTTTCAGGAAGGTATCCAGGGCTATCAGCAATCCAATCAGGATCAACAGGAATGCAAGCCGCTTGATGGAGTTCGCCGTCGAACGGGTCAGTCCGTTCCCATGCATGATGTCATTCCTTCCTTAGTGTGTTCTTCAGGAGGGTATCGCGAAATTATAGCAATGTGTCCCGAAGGGACATCCGATCTTAGCCCAGCGATTGATCGTTAGGGAACCGTGGTCTTTGCTATTCCCGAGTCCCGGAGGAACGACTGGGTCCGCAGAAGGGGACCGTCCCATTTTCGCGGCATGCGAAGATTGGGACAGTCCCCGTGTCGACCAATGATCGATTCAGTCGTCCCTCCGGGACTCGATTATATGCTAGAAACCTTACCCACCAGTGAACTGGTGGGCTAGAATCGGTCGTCCCTCCGGGACGAAAGATGTGTAAAAAAACGAGGGCGTTGCCCTCGTTGTTACACACAAGTTCGATCCAAAGCCCCAAAGGGGCGTCGCTATCACAGCCCAGGGTGAAGCCAATGC
>JAFGFZ010000438.1 GCA_016930815.1 Pirellulales bacterium
GTCATGCCGTCCGCTGTGTGCACGCGCGGCAGGGCCATCCCTGTCAATGCGGAAACCGCTGCCGCAGTTCCCGAATACTTCAAAAATTCACGCCGTGACTTGGCATCAGGCATTGCTTGGGAATCGGTCCTGTCCATGGAATGCTCCTTGGGTAGGGGGTGGTGTTCAATCTTCCAGCGTTCGGTAATGGATACTCTTCCGTTTCGTCAGATGGAAGAAGCCGTAATTGGATAGGGTCGAGCCCTTGCCACTATCGCGATAGCCGGTCCAGGGCAATGCTGGATCGAGAAAATCACACCGGTTTTGATAAATGGTACCTGCCTGAACTGCTTTCGCGAAGCGATTGGCCCGTTCGGAATCGCGGGTCCACACGGAAGCGGTCAGGCCATAATGCGTATCGTTCATCATTGAGATGGCTTCGTCGTCATTGGCCACGGCCAGGGCAGGCAGCAGGGGCCCGAAACTCTCTTCCTGCATGATGATCGCATCATTCGGAACACTGGCCAAGAGGGTTGGTTCGAAGAAGTTCCCCGGGCTATCGGCCCATCGGTGCCCGCCCAGGAGCAGTCGGCCGCCGCGTGCCACGGCGTCAACGACCTGTTTTGAGAGGACTTCGAGAGCTCCGCGGCTGGCCAGCGGCCCCATCGTGGTCTGTTCGTCCATGGGATCGCCAAGGCGATATCTCTTCATGACCGCAAGGGATTTCTCCAAAAAGGCGTCGTAGATGGACCGGTGGACATAGACGCGTTCCACGGCGCAGCATGATTGGCCCGCGTTATAACAGGCACCATCGACCACATTTTCCACGGTGAAGTCCAAATCCGCGTCCTCGGCGACATAGGCAGGATCGTTGCCGCCCAGTTCGAGGCCCACGTCGATGAATCGATTGGCGACATGGCGATGGATTTCCCGGCCACCCTCCACCGAGCCGGTGAAGGCCACGTATCCCACGCGCGGGTCGGCGATCACCCGGCTGGTCTGCTCGTGGTCTATGACAAGGTTGGCGACCAAGCCAGGGATTTCGAGCGAACCGAAAACCTCAGCGAAGTGTTTTCCGCATAATGGTGTTTTCGCACTATGTTTTAGAATCACAGTGTTGCCAGCAAGCAAGGCTGGAACGACGACGTTGATTGGGATGAATAGCGGATAGTTCCATGCCGCGATGTTGAACACTACTCCCACGGGCACATGCTCGATCCGCCGGTGGAAACCGGGCTTGGCTGGCAAAATATCCGGCGCGAGGGAATCCTCGGCGATGGAGGCCATGTATTCCGCCCGGTCCAGCATGCCCTTGAACTCGGATCGCGACTGGACGATTGGCTTCCCCATCTGAAGGGTGACATCGCAAGCCACATCCTCCGCGCGCTGGCGGAACCGGTCCAGGCCTTCGCGGACAATCCGCACGCGTTCCTGGACCGGCAGGCGGCTCCAATGTGCGAAGGCCTGTTCGGCTTGTTCGATCACTTGGCGAATCGTTTGTTCGTCGGCCAAGGGGAGCGAACAAACGGTCTCTTGATTATATGGATTCGTGACATTCAAGTGCATGATCGTTGTTCCTATGAACCAGGCTCTGGTAAAGCCTACTCTGTTTTGCATGTTTGCATGTATTAAATGGGTGTTACATAGGCGGCTGTGATACCGCCATCGGCCAGAAAGGTCGCGCCGGTAATGTAGGAAGATTCTTCGGAAGCCAGAAACAGGGCGGCCTGGGCCATTTCCTTGGATTCGCCGAAACGGCCCATGGGAATGTGCACAAGGCGCCGCTGTTTCTTTTCCTCGGTGTCAAGGAACTTCATCAGGAGCTCGGTCCGCAACGGCCCGGGGCAAAGGGCGTTGACGCGGATGTTCTCACGGGCGTGGATAATCGCCAGTTCGCGTGTGAGTGCCAGGACGGCACCCTTGCTGGCCGTATAGGCGATCTGTGGCGTCGCGGCACCCAGCAGGGCAACAAACGAGGCCGTGTTGATGATCGAACCGCCGCCGGCCCGGCGGAGCGCCGGAATTCCATGCTTGCAGCCCAGAAATACACCCCGCGCGTTCACCGCCATCGTCCGGTCCCATACCTCCTCGTCGGTCGCGATTGCGTCGTCGTCCGAACTGAGCATGATCCCGGCGTTATTGAAGAGGACATTCAAACGGCCGAAGGCTTGCTCGGCTACCGCAACCATCTCCCGGCAGTCGTCGTTCGAGGAGACATCGGCTCGGACAAAGACCGCTTTCCCGCCACTCTCCTCGATCGTGGCCACCGTTTCGCGGCCATTCTTTTCATCGATGTCCACGGCCACCACACAGGCCTTCTCGGCGGCAAAAAGTACGGCCGCCTCACGGCCGATGCCATTGGCCGCGCCGGTGATCAGGGCCACTTTTCCTTGAAGTCTCATAACGGATCTCTTCCTTTCATGTGTTGCGTGGCGGGAATCCGGCTCTGGGCAATACGAGCTTATCAATCCAGTTGATAAACTCGCGCTGGCGTACCGGCGCCGCCAAGATATCATCGTCTACGCCGAGTTGCCACCGCAGGGGCTTCCATTGTGGGTTCTTGGCAAGGGCTTCGAATGCGTCCACGTAGGCAACCAAATCGTCATGATCCGAGAAGAATTGGAGCCCGACCAGCTTGTCTTCTCGGGCACAGATGAGGCGTGCCATTTCGTGGATATCGTATTCGGGGTGGTACTGGAGTCCCCAAAACGTCCCTTTTTTGTAGGTGACCGAGACAGCCTGGACCTTGCTGTAGTGATTGCTCGCCAGCAGCGTCGCGCCGGCGGGCAGTTTTTTGACTTCATCGTCGTGGCTGACGAATCCATCGAAGACGGGCGGCTTCCCCATGTACATCGGGTGCTGTCGACCGGCATCCGTAAGGTAAATCTTCCGTCCCAGGCCCATTTCGCGGCCGAGCGGATGTGGCCCGACTTCGCCGCCGGCAACGACCACGGCCAACTGGATACCCCAGCAAGTGCCGAACTGAGGCACGCCGGCTGCAAACGCGCGTTCGGCCAGATCGAGGTGTTTCTTCACGCGCGGATCGAGGAAGTGATAGACCGTTAGATTGCATCCGGGCCAGAGCACGCCCGCGTAGCCGGCCAACGCGGCGTCACTCGGGGGCCGAGTATCCCCGTCACTGGACATCCATATGTCGTAGTTGGCCTCTGGCAGCCATGCCAGTAGCATATCGCGATACAGTTCCGAGGCGAGTCCCATACCCACCTCGCGGAACTGGTCGCAGCTTTCTTTTGGGTATCCGTCAATGATGAGAAAACGCAGTTTTGCACTCACGGGTTTTGCTCCAAAGGAATCACTGGTACCATCCATGCACGATGATCCATCGGTTTGTTGATGAATGCCGTCAGGCACGCGGTGGATGCTCGGCTGCATTCATCTGTGCCAGGATCTGGGGTAATTTCGCGTAGTCGTCGCACAC
>JAFGFZ010000439.1 GCA_016930815.1 Pirellulales bacterium
ACGCCAATGGACAAGACGTACTCACCAGCAGGAATGTTTTTGGGCAAGACTATAGTGTCGACAACATCATGAACTTCCCCTGGCGGCAAGTCTCTGGGTTCCCTGAAAAACTCTTCCGTGAATAAATCAATGGAGCCGGCAAGCCAGTTGTTCACAGTCACATCGCCAACGAAGATTTTCTTATAGCCATGATCGTTTGATAGCCGATAGGCGACTCGGTACGGTTTGTAGCATGGCGCAGAACCAATATTCTGCCACTTCATGGTGAATTGAATTTTTTCATCAGGCCGGGCCGTGGAGAGATGTTTCATTTCTTTCAGGACGAGCCGGTAACCCAGCCGCCGGAGGAATCGCTCCACCTCGGGTCGGATTTCCTCTCCATCGGGCAATGGTGCTGACTTATTGTTGATGACCGATCCGTGCAAAGCCAAGGCGTAATTAAAGATGAAACGCAGCGACCAACCTTCCTCCACCCATTTCCGCATGTCCCAACAAGTTTCCCAGGCCACTGGTGCGATCTTCCATGCGTCCATGGCATCTGCTTCAGGCAGCATTTTGGGATAGGCCATCCGCATGTGGCACCATGTCTTAGAAAATCCCCCCATATCACCCAGGCAATCGGCCCGCCAGCCGGTGCCGTTCCTTATCGCATGCTTGAGCATCAGACCACCGCCGATGAGCATCAGAAGCGGCGTTTTCTTAAAGGCGGCAAGATATCCATCAACGATCTTTTTCTGGGTATCAGGTTCTGGCATCGGAGCATTGGAGGACTGGCTCATGTGCCACTCGCCCCACCATCCGACTGAGCCCAGGTCGATATGGTCGATATCAGGATGCCCGTCGTATCGAGCGCCCAATCGCTTGATGAAATCCAAATGCGCTTTGAGCACGGCAGGTTCATCCAAGACAGGAACTTCAAGCTGAGGACCGTCAGCATACCGGGTCATAATGATCGCTCCGTTTATGTCCTGAAGCCATTTAGGATGGTACGGTTGCCGTGGCGATGTGGAGCAACACATCACCCGGAACGCCAACGTTTGCCCTGCCTCTTGACTCTCCTTCAGCACACCGTCGAGGAAGTCGTAGTCAATCTTTCCCCTTTCAGGTTCCAGAGTACCCCAGCCCCAACGGGCGTAATGAACGGTTGAGGGGATCCATGACGGCAGGTTCTTATCCTGCGTCCTCGTCCGGTGAAAAGACTGCCAGCCCATGCCGGGATTAGCGAGGATCTCGTCAGTTTCTTCGGGAGTGACGGTGACCAGCGTATCCAACTCTGCCGCATGCACTTGGATGAGTGCAAACCGCACCACATACAGAAATACTAACCATCCAAAGATTGGCGATATGGCAACGTCTCGCATGGCAATCTCCTCTCCCTTCGGTGCCGAATTAACCAAGTGATCTACTGTTGGCCTCGTTGCATCGGCAGCTCGAGTTTCTCGCCCTTCATTTTCTCGAAGGCTTCCTTTTGCTCGGTGGTCAGCATGGCGAGAGCTTCCTCATCCGCGTCGCTACGGATCTTACGGAGCTTTTGAAAGTTCTCCCTTCGCTGCTCCTCGGTAGCACCGCGCATGCCGCCACGCAGTTCCGACTGCTTGGTTTCCACGCCCTTACTGATCTGGGCCAACTTCTGCTGTTGCTCTTCCGTGAGCTGAAGTCTGCCAGCGACGCGCCGATTGGCCAGACTCTCCACAGTGGGGCGGATCTGCATGCGGATTTGATACAGCCGCATCATCTGCTCCCGGGACAGCACCTCGCGGTGCTGCTCGCGGGCCTTCCGGTCGAACTCATTGCTCAACTCGGTCATTTTCGCTCGCCGCTCCTCTCGGTCCTCCATCTCCCGTAAGGCAGAGCCCGGCGGTCTGGACGCGTCGAGACCCATGTCCCTCGAATCATGCCACTCATGGCACTCATGCCATTCATGCCTGCTCGACTCACTCGATTGCGCTTCGTGCTTGTATTTCTGAATGAGCCAGGTCATTGCCATTCCGCCTGAACGAGTACGAGCGAGTTCGGGTCGTCGTCCCTTGCGTAGAGCGGCATGACCTCGCGATATCCGTTGGTCGAACCGTCTTTCTCGACAACCACCCAGCGATTCGCGCTGCTGGTGACGTCTTTCTCTTTGGCCTCGACCTCAAAGTGGCCTGAAGCATCAGTCTGGATGGTCAGAATGGGCCTTGTTCCTCGCGAGGGAAAGAGCATGACGGTCGCGTTCGCAATCGGCTGACTGTCCAGGTTCCTCACCTGGCCGCGGACGCGGAACTTCGGAGTGGCCAGAATTGGAGGAACGACGTGTTCCTTTTCTCCGGCCGGGATTCGAATCGTGCGCTGCCGAAAAAGCGCGCCGGACGAGTCAAAATAATACCGATCTCGGATCGCGGCGTCCGCCCTGTCCAGGGTGCACCAAAGCCGGTAGATGCCAGGAGCGACCAGAATAGTGAACTCCCCGTTCGAATCGGTTTCCGCCGACTTGCCGAAGGAATGGCGCGAGCTGGAGGACAAATAGACTCTGGCCCCGGAGATCGGTTCGTTCGTGTCCTTCGTGAGTACGGAACCGACAACCGGCAAACTCTTCACAGGTTTCAGGTGGAAGACATGACTTTCGCCCGCCTTGACTTCGACTTCTTCGGCCGCGACGAGGAATCGCCCGTTGATTTCCTTCTCGGGCAAGTCGCAACGCACCCATCCGGTCATCACCTTAGGCAGGTGCGCCTGCCCAGCTTCGTTTAGCGTCACATCTTGTTTGCTCGTATACGTCGCCAGGTTCCCTGTGTCGATCGAAAGCTGGATTCCGGCGAAATCAGCGGCAAATTCGTCATCAACCTGCACCGTAAGTTCGCCGACCGGTTGCAGCTTGAGTATGTCACCCTGCCGAGAGTTGAATGATATTTGCTGGTCCCCGTATTCGGGACTCATGACAGCGACGCGATGCACGAGAGACTTGGAAACAAACTCCAGTGTCACCTTCCCCTCCGAATTGGTGGTTCGGGTGAACCGTTCCTTGAGTTCGGGCGGAACATACATCGAATAGTTGGATGGCCCGTCGATCGCAAATTCTCTGAGGGGAGCGTTCATGGACTCCAGGCGAACGGGCACATCGGGCACCACATTGCCATCGGGACCTAGCACCTGAAACACGGCCGGGTCGGGCCGATCCAGAGTGATCGTGACGTTCCGGTCACCGAGATTATCATCAAGAATGACGCCGGGCCGAACGATTTTCACGGCGTATTCGTCGGTAAGAATCCACGTATGCATGTTCACGTCGTCGGGCCACTCGCGTGGGAAAAGGATTTTGAATTCGCCTTGCCCATTCGATGTCGTCTGGCAGGCGTTCTGTTCAAGTGCCCCCATCGCATGGGTGAACAACGTCGCACCGGCCACCGGCTGGCCTTCCCGATTGACAATCGTCCCGATAAGTTCTCGGTCAACGCCTGGAGATTCCTGGGCAACTCCAGCCTCTACCAAATGGGCCATCAAGGTAACGGTAAGTAACCGGCAAAACATGTGTTCTCTCATGCCAATCTCCCCCGGAGTCATGTTCGGTACATCTTCGGTCGATCCTTCCGTCTGTCTTTTTCATATCGACGGCACAGAAGAAGGGGACCCGGCTATCCATGCCACCGGCGGTTTGATTCTTTGCGCGCGGCGGGCGTAAAGAATCCTTCACGCTCCCCGCGAACGTTGGGCGGTACAGTCCGAGCTGCCATTCGATGGAATGCTATGTGTCAAATCTTCGCCATCACGCGGAGCGGAATGGCTACCATGGTTGCGGCTATTTGCAGCACGTTAATCATCAGGGGTTCTCCATCGGGCAGGATTCTTGTTCAGGATCCTCCGCCGTACATTCTACCGTCATCGCGACACAGAACGGGGCGGCAGTCCCGGTGGCGGAAACCACGTCGATCGTGGTTACCTTCTTTGTCGGGTTCGGATTGTTCCAGTCGCCCAAGAAGAGGCGCGTTGATCCCTGGGTTCGGCGCGTGTACGCGTTCTGCCCGACCCAAGCGACGGAGCCCTTCAGGACCGGCCGGTCGTCATTCTTTGTCTGCCAGTTACGCACATCCTGGCCATACAAGATGGGTACGACCTGGAGGGTGCCGTCTTCATAGTGGACGCGGTATTCTCCAATCCGCGCATTGTCTTCGGCTTCCCAACCGGTCGCTTGAAGCAGGAAGAGCCTCCGGAACGCGCGACCGATGGGGATTCCTTCAACGATTTTCGGCCGATCTGGCAGGTTTTTGCCCGAGAGCTGGATCACGGCGTCTTTCACATCAAACGTCACGCCGCCGAAGATTTGCCTTCCACGAGGCAGTTCTCTCAGGTCGTTGCCTTCGTTATTGTGCAGTTTGACCGTCAACTTCTGGTTCGCCTTCGACGCTAGATCGAGGAAAACGAGTTCGCCGACAGGTTGGTATGGAGGGCCGATTTCCTGCTGCAGCAGGGATTCTAATGTACTGTCACCAGCGCGAACTGACAGGACGATTCCATGTTTGTCGACAAGAATCGAGAGTGGCGGTTTCTTCACACCGAGCGTTCCGATGAGCGAATTGGACGCCCCCGCCTCGCCGCATGGGACAACACTCCATGGCAGGCCGTCTTCCTCCAGAAGTTTCTTCAGCTCTTCATGCTTCTCGTCCGTGCACGCCACCAGCACATCGAATGCCCGCTCGCGATAACGATCATAGGCAACCTTGGCGAAGGCCAGCTCGCGGAGGCTTGCTTCTGAATCGACCGACCAGAATGCCACCAACGTCACTTTATCGCGATAGTCCGCCCAACGGAACGTATTGTCTTGCCTCACGGCGTTCAGATCGAGCAGTTTACCTGGGAGCGCGTAGCGTCTTGCGGCCCCTTCGAGCTGTTCCAGTAGCGGCATTGCGTCATCGGTCACTCCCTTGCCGTCGATCATCAACTCGTGAAGTCGGCTACAGGTCTTGGCCGCCAGCTCGTATTGCCCGTCGTCTCCCAATGTCTCAACAGCCAAGATCGCCAACTTCAGGTCGCGCGGGCCAAGGCCAACCGCGGCCTGTGCCTCCAAATGCATGTAGACCTCGGCCATGACTTCCTGCTGCCGTTTCTGTTTCTCCTTTTCACGCTGTTCGGCGGAGATTCGCTGTGCCCAGGGTTCAGGGTACGAGGGCAGTTGCGCCATGCGACGAACGCGGTCGGGCAACAGGACCGACTGGGCCAGGTGATATTCGTCCGACGACTTGTCGCGATGGCCGTGAAGAAGCTCCGACGCTGCCCGATTTAGCGCGGTCGGCGCCCGCTCTTCATATTCCGCTTTCTGTTCCTCGGTCGCCGGCTTGAACTGTTGCAGTTTGCGGATGAACGACGCCAACTGTGCGGCGTCGCCCGTCGGCACGCCATAGAAGTAGACGGGGGCGGCGTTTGGCGGGCGCGAAACCAGTGCAAAGGAATCGAAGGTGGCGTCGATCTCCGCCGCCTGACTTCCGTCGCCGTTCTCGGCAACCAATCCAATCTTTTCGGGACGGCTGGACCAATCCACCTCGCCATGCACTTGATATGATTCGCCATCGGAGCTGGTTGCGTAGGCGTAAGTGCTCCCTCGCTTCGTCAGCCGAAGCCAGACGCGGTCGCCGTCAGGCGCTGTCTTTGCGCAGGCCGCTGCGGAGGTGTTGCCGTTCGATTCGAGTAGGACGGCCAATTGCCTTGGGGTGGAATCGTCTCCGCACTGGACGACGAATTTCAGATAGTGGTCCGGGGTGTTGTAGCAGATCAATCCCGCCTGCTGACAAGCCTGGATTGGATCGAACCCGGTCAGGCATGCGGTCATCTCGAAATCGCCCTGGTTTTCGAACGGGTTGGGGCGGATCAGCAGATTCTTCGAGTTGTTCGCCTGTCCTCGAATTCCGCCCGCCTGCGTGACGATCGTCATTGCCCCCGACCGTTTGGCCAACGAAAGGTGCGACAAATCGGCCCCACGAATCTGCCAATCCCGAGCCAGCTTTCCTTCGAACGAGTCCTCGACTCGTGGTGGTGTTGACGGCGTCGCCTCTTGGGTCTCTCCCAGTTCCATGGCCCAGAGCCCGGAACCGAGCGACGCGACGATCGATTGCGCACTATCCGGCGTCGGTTGGATCGTCAGTGTGCGGAGTCGACCGTCATGTTCCACTACCAGTGTCCTCGGTGTCGTTTCCGTCAGTAGATCGTCTGGATTGACGTTGGGGGTGATTTGATGATCGCCAATCTTGTGGACACGATCGTAGGGCTCGACTCCCGCGCGTTGTGCCGGTGAATCGGCTGCGATCGCGGTGATCAGCAAAGACCCCGGTTCGGATCGTTCACGAACGTAGGCGAAGCCACCCTGGCATAAGAAGTCCTTCGGAGTGAATAAGGGCAACTGGGACCTCCCTGTCATGCTGGGACTGATTTCGGACTTGGGCAATTCGCAAAAGACGAGACGATCCTCTCGTTGAGTCAACTCATGCAGGACTCTGAAACTCCAACGTGCAACGCGCTGCATCCCTTCCCGGTTGAGCAACTCTGCGTCGTCCGTGGGTCGATGCAAATCGGAATGGACACCTGTGAACGCCAAGACCGAGGGCACCCCCTTTTGGAATAGCGAATAGTGGTCCGAGCGAGTGCTCATCATGCCGCGAAAATCGAGAGTCAGATGACTTTCAGCATTCTGCTCGGAGAAAAGCTTCCGCACGCCGGCTCCACTCCGGGCTCCATAAACCGTTACGGTGTCGTCACGCAGCCGGCCAATCATGTCGAAGTTCAGCGCGAACGTGATACGATCGATTGGGAATGTGGGGTTGCGGGCAAAGTGTTTTGACCCATACAAACCAGCTTCTTCGGCATCCCACAGGGCGAAGAGGAGCGAACGCCTTGGCCGCTCTTCCAATTCCGCAAAGGCCTCCGCCAGTTCCAACGTCCCGGCCACACCGCTCGCGTTGTCGTCAGCGCCGTTGTTCACTCCTGACCTTCCCACACCGATATGATCGTAGTGGGCGCATACCAGAATGGCTTCTTCCTTCAGGTCCGGGTCGCTCCCTTCCAGAAGGCCGAGGATGTTTCGGCAATCCCCAGCGCGGCAGTGGAACGACTGAAAGTAGGACCCATCGTCACCGGCGGGAGCCAATCCAAGCTCCTTCATTTGATCGGCCAGATATTCACCGGCCTCCGCTCCCTTCTTGGTGCCGGCCTTCCGCCCTTCGAACCGGTCATCACTGATGGTGGCCGCCAGTTCGAACAGTTCCATCCCAGTGATCGAGCCGATTGCCCTTTCGATAGCCGTCGCTTCGGACGCGTCCCCAACGGTTTCGCCAGCGATTGCCGGCGCGCGATCGGATCCGCCATACCAGGTCCCCACGAGGACTGCCAGGACCAGGAGTAAATCCCTCGATGCATCTCTTGCCATTTTAGGTGTCATCGGCCGCGCAGGCGGCGGATCGGAAGCCACCGCTTGCGTCCACGATGCCGCCGCAAGCAGCAGTCCGCCGGCGGTGCTCGCTTCGCTGAACTCCCTTCGATTGCAGTGCTTATACATGATTGGGCCGTTTTAGAATTCGCACGCAAATGGTGGCGGGGGAACCGGCACGTCGGATGTGCCGAACGGCGACGATCGCTGGCGCGATCTTGGGGCCATTGTCGCGGCATAGGTGCCCAAAGTCAAGGAAAAGGCCGTCAATTCATAGCCAACGTCGGCCCGCACCTTGCCACGTTTCACCCAGAAGTCCAGTGGTGTGGTTTAAGACTTTCTTCGCGGAGCGTGCCATGACCAGGAATTGACCGATTCTGTGGCATGCCTGGCAGTTGTGCCAAAGATGAAGAGCATAGACACTACTTGGAAGGGATCTTCCGCAGTTACACTTTTTACACCCTCAGTTCCGAGTTGAAAGATGATAAAAATCCTTTTTGACACAGATATCGGATCGGACATTGACGATGCGTTGGCTCTCCTTCTGCTCCTTCATCTTCCGGATATCGAACTTGTTGGTATCACGACCGTTTACGGAAAAGTGGATATTCGGGCAAAGATCGCAAAAAAGATCCTCGATGCTGCAAAGGTTTCAGTTCCAGTCATCGCAGGTGAATCTGTCCCCCTTGATAGTCCAGTTCCGGTTTGGCATGCGGGTACGGAGGGGTATGGTGTCTTGGATGAGGTTGAACTCGCTGCCCCGCTAGAAATGTTCGGAGTTAGGTCTGGTGCAGACGATTTCATCGTGGAAATGATAGAAGCAAATCGCGGTGAGATCACGCTGGTCGCCCTCGGAGCACTTACCAACGTGGCGCAAGCCATTACGAAGAAGCCTGAGATATGCCATTGGGTAAAGGGCTTCTACTTTATGGGAGGAGGTGTTACTTACCCTGATCCC
>JAFGFZ010000440.1 GCA_016930815.1 Pirellulales bacterium
CGGTCGATTTCCACTTGCCCTTCTTCGACCAGCAGGTTCAGCGGACCATCGCCCCATTTGGACGATTGTAAGAATGCATCCAAATCCCATGGTTGGCCGCCCTTGCATGCAATGCAAAACCGTGGCCGCCTCACAATTACCTTTTGGATGTCCAACCTCCCCTGAAGCAGTTCAGCAAGCCCCACATTGGAATGGATGAATATCTCGTCAATGGAAACCAGGGGATTCGAGGATCGGGCGGAACGACGATCGGATACGACAAGATTGCAAAGGACAATCCCCTGCCCTTCCACAAGCCGCGCGCTGCCAACACGGACGGCAAGATCTTGGAAATGATCGGCCAGTAATTCCTCGACATGGTATCGGATTTCATCATCGAGTTGAACATACAAATAGACCCCACCCGAAAGCGCGGCGACGACGACGAGCGCCAAACCCCACTTGAAAAAAAACCAACAGAAGTTGATCAACTGCGTGACGATAGTTTCAGCCTTCTTTCATGGGAAAAACATCCATCCTTCACCAGCATTCCCGCTGCTAGAACCATCAGTGCGAGCATCGCCGGTTGCCGGTATCGGATCGAACTGACGAAGACAACATGCAGGACTGTCTGGTACATCCCTGGCAGCAGGCAAATCCCAACTGGCCAGCCGGCATGGCGGAACCGCCAGGCAGCCGAGGCGGCCAGGACCAGGATCGGTACGAACGAGCCAACGAGAACGAGCCGCACTGGCCACGATCGCATGGAAGGCTCGTTTGGCCATATATTCCACAACCGCGTCAACTTCACAACCGCAAGGTGCGCGGCCTGGCCAGGATTCTGGCGTGCCCAGGCAGCCGCGGATGCGAAGAGTGCCTTGTCAAGCATGTATTCATGATTTGGATTGCCGGATCTATCCTGGCCAAATCCCTTTCCCTGATTCGGATCGTGTTTCGGATCGGGCCCTCCCTCGTTTTCGAAGGAACCTCCCCTTCCCTGGTTCACCGTTTCCAAACGAAATTTTTTCTCAAACTCAGCCACGGGTTCCATGTTGCTGCTACCATCCGCCTTGGGATTGAGTCCATCATACAGGCTGGCACCTACCTGCAATGTGGTCGGCACGAAATGGCCGGAAACCATAGCGTTCCGAATCCACCAGGGGGACATGACAAGGGCAAGGCCTGTACAAATCAAGCCAATTTGGGCGGCTCGGCGAACACGATTCTCGCCAAGAACGAGTAGGATCGTGCCGGCAAAGGGGATGAACAGAAGCCAGCTCGGCCGAATGAGCGATGCGCATCCCGCGACACCGCCAGAGGCAATCGCCCATCCCGCGGCAGACTGCCAGGAATTGGCTTGATCGGATCGTAGCCATAGGCCAAGTTGTACAAGCATGGCAAGACAGAACGGCGTTTCGGAAAGCAGGAATCCACTCGTAGCAATCGCCTCCGGATATCCGGCCGCCAATGCCGCGGCAACCATGGCGGCTTGCCGATTCCAAATTTGGCTGGCAAACCACCAAACCGCCGCCACGGATACCGTCCCGTACATCGCACCCAGAATCCGCCCCCCCAGGAGCGAACCATCCGGCCCAAACGCAAGGAACAGAGGTGCCAGCATCACCGGATATCCGGGGGTCCGGAATACCTTCCGCTCTTCCGATCGAAACTGGTACGGCTCACCCGCCGCTATGGTCTGGCCTAACTCCCAATAACTTTCACTATCCGCAAAGAAAAAACGAGTTCCCTCCGGTAACCGTGCCTGCCACCAAACACAAAATCCAACCCGCAACACGAATGCAACGAGTAATATCCAGCCCAGTGTTCGCGTATCGCCAAAAGCGCGCATGATAGCATCGGTCGCATCGCAAATCAGAGCACCAAGAGGACCGACTATCGTAGAGCCGGTGATTCTTTCCGGTCAAGAGAAAATGGGTTGGCTAGGCGGTCTAAGGCGCACCGGGCACTCCATGTGCCAAAATAGAAACAGAAAATCCCCTCCTAAGTGGAACCATTGCCCGCAGCCATGACCTTCCACAGTCAATCAACCTTGGCAAAAGAAAATCCTCGCACCCGCAGGCGCCAGAGAAAAAAGACGACTCCGGCGATCATCAGGATAGCGCAAAGAACGAAAATCTTCTCTGGGTGCTGTTGCCCTGCGGTCGTCCCAAAGGCCGGACGGATGATCGCGTAGAGTAAAGAGGCAAGCAGCAAGAAGGTGAACGAAATGCCATTGGCCGTGCCGAGCATCCGCCCGCGTTCGTCCCCTGGTGCCAGGCGCTGTAGCAAGGCCTGCAATGGGATGATATAGAAGCCAGCCGACACCCCTGCCCCGAAGATCAAGCCAGCGATGGGGCTTGCCATGATCCGCCACCAGGGGCTCAGGGCGGGTAGCGTAGGTGGAATGGTGCCTAGGAGCACGAAGAAGAGGGTCAAGCCCGCTGCGCCGAACGGAATCAACCGCGGCCGGATAGCGTGGCCAGAAATCAGCCCCGCCAAGGCGCTGCCAATACCGATCGCGACTCCCATCACGCCGAGCAGAACACTGACTTCGGACCGAGATACGTGATACGCCTTCAGGACTACCGTATACTCTGGAAGGATCAGCAAAGCGAGTCCGGCGAGGAAATAAAAATATCCCCAGGCGAACATGACCATCAGGAGTGGAGAACGGGACATCTGGCGGATTGCCGAGATATAAGTAGCCAGCGGATTCAGGTCGTACCTCAGCGAACGGTCCCCCGGTTCCAAACGCGTCATAAACAAGATCGCAATCAGCCCAACAATCGCAACGGCGACCATGACGGCACCGGGAAGCCATAGGACGGGAGGCGAATTTGCCATTCCCGGTTTCGGAAGCGGATTGTAGATATCGGCGATCGTCCCGGCGGCCTGGGTACCGACAATCACCGCGATGTTTGTCATCATATTGATCGAGCCATTCGCCCGGCTGAGATCGCGGGATTCAACCAGTTCAGGGATCATCCCATACTTCGCCGGGCCAAAGAACGCACTTTGGCACGTGAGGGCAACGAGTGCACCCAATGTGATCCAGAGACTGCCGAACCAGAATCCAACCAACGCGAGTAGGGCAATCGGTATTTCGATGACTTTGACAAGGATACTGACATAGCGCTTGCTGTTCCGATCGGCAAATTGGCCGGCGTAACCCGAAAGGAGAATGAACGGCAGCGTGAAACAGGCGCCAACGATCCCCTGCCCTCCTGAACCAAGCCGCCCCTCCCACACCCCCCCGTCAATGACCATGAAGACCAGGATGCCCTTGAGTATGTTATCGTTCGCGGCACCGAAGAACTGCGTGACGATTAGCGAGAGAAATCCACGTTTGAATAGTGTACTTGACACAAACGACTCCAGAAGTGGATCTGGTATTAATCTTCCAGTGCCTTGCAGACAAGATCTCCCACTTCGCTCGTTGTATAGCCCATCTTACCGGCACTTTGACTTTTCATCTTCGTGCCGGTAACGGTTTGGATCGCCCTCATGACACGAGCAGCGGCCGATTCATACCCGCTATGTTCCAACAGCATACTCATCGCATTGATGGCGGCAATTGGATTGATTTTGCCCTGGCCCGTGTATTTGGGGGCGCTCCCCCCCATTGGCTCGAACATGCTGGTTCCACCCGGTTCAGGATTGATATTCCCTCCAGCCGCGACACCCATCCCACCCTGGATGATTCCCGATAGGTCCGTGATGATATCGCCAAACATGTTGGTTGTGACAATGACATCGTAGTATTCCGGATTCTTGACAATCCACATGCAACAAGCATCGACATGATTGTAATCCGTCTTGATGTCCGGATACTCCGTCGCCACTTCCTGGAATGTTCGCATCCAAAGGTCATGCCCAATCGTCAGCACATTGGTTTTGGCGACGAGCGTCAGGCGTTTCCCCTTCGGGTTGTTTCGCTTGCGGCAGTATTCAAATGCATACCGGATACATCGTTCGCACCCCTTGCGGGTATAGATGGCGGTCTGAATAGCAACTTCGTCGGGGGTTCCTTTTTTCATGACACCACCGGCTCCGGTATAGAGGTCTTCCGTGTTCTCGCGGATGACGACGAAATCGATATCATTCGGCCCCTTGCCAGCCAGCGGTGTCTCCACACCCGGAAACAATTTGACTGGCCGGAGGTTGATGTACTGATCGAGGCCGAAACGCAGATCCAAAAGGAGCTGCTTTTCGAGGATACCCGGTTTGACACCTGGATGTCCCACCGCGCCCAGGAAAATCGCGTGATACGTTCGGAGTTGATCAAGGGCATCAGCTGGCAGGACCTCGCCCGTTTTTAAGTATCGGTCACCACCCCAATCATATTCGGTCGACTGGTATGGGAAGCCTTCGAGCCGGCTCACCGCGTCAAGGACTTTCATGCCTTCGGCCGTGACCTCAGGACCCGTGCCGTCGCCGCCAATCACGGCAATTTTTAATACGCTACTCATGGGAAATCAGAAGGGTTCAAGGAACGGAAGTCCGGTTGGAAGAATCCGGAATGGAATGGGGGACTTTATAAACTCACCATCCTACAAGGAAAACTGCCCAGAACAAGGGCTCCCACGAGCATCCAATCTCGTGATTCGGCCGTGTTTTCGCCATTCAGCTTTTAGCACGTGTCATTCTTTGCGACCTTCGGATGGCAACATCCTTGATTTTCCATTCTCTGTCCCAAGGTAATTTCGAGACCAGATCCCACGGCAGTTGGCCTTTGCTTCGTCTTCGACCTTGCGAAGTTTGCGCCGCATGGCAGAGGTAAATCCATAATTCGGCACCCGCGCCAATCCGCTGCGGACGAGTTCCTCATTTAAAAACCGGCCATCACCGTAAACATAGGCTAGCATGCGACCGAATGGATCGATTCGATCCTTATCAAATTCCAGTTGGATCCGATGGTTTACCTCGGCGATGAAGTGCTCCGTATATTCGGTCGCTTCCAATCCCCACGGTTCCACGGGGTGATTCTTCTTTTTTGTCTCCGGCGTATCGATTCCGAGCAGTCGAATACAGGCATGGTTCGTCAGTAGAAGCGTGTCGCCATCCACAACCCGCTCGACTTCGTACTCGACCCCTTCTCTCAATGGATCTGGTGGGGATGGTTCCTTCTGGAGCTGATAGAATCGAACGGCAACGATGGTGGCTAATAGCACCAGGAAAAGGATTCGTCCAAGCGGGCTACGGTAGTAGCGGCGGGGCATGGAGTTGAATTAGAAAGGCGCAAAAGGACTGCAGAAGAACAGGTTGGCGAAAAGTGGATCAGTTCTCGCTGAAACCAAATTGCGGTGCCGCCAGCCGACCGAGTGGATTGAGTGAGAATCGCTTGCGGCATTCGGAGCAGAGATCGTAACGCACTTGTTGATAGACATCCTCTCCAATCTCCGTATCATCGGCATCATCCAGCCGCTCAAGAATGTCTTGGATATCCTGAAGATGGTCGCAGTCATCGTCTAAGTCAGTTTCCGAAGGATCAAGCGAGGCATATATTTCCATCCGCACAACATAGCGGACGTCGAATTCAGGATTGAGTGAACGTCCGCACCCGTCACAGGTGAAGTGAATCATTGTCTCGCATCCCCACAACAAGAATTATTATGAATACGGAAATACGTCTCACACCATTTATCGTAATGACTATGACACGTCGTCAGCAAGTCGACCTTTTCGATTTTTTCGCCCAAAGCCAGCTTTTCATCGGCCCCGCTCGGTACGATCTATGCGGCCGGCAGAGTGACCTCTGGCCAATGAACCTGCCAAGCAGGGCTTGTACCAAACCGATTCCAGTCACCATCCCATGCGAGGACCTCGGAGAAATATCATTGGGAAAGTCCGGTCCCCGACTAGTTGACACGCGACTTTTAGGTTAGAATCGATATAATATGAGACGTTTGTGAAACACAGACGTACGGGATTTTTGTGTACCTCAAACCTCAGATAGGTTTGTCTTGAGGCAAGGGAGGAGATATCGGTCTGCACCTTGATGAAGGAGCAGTTCATATGACAGGAGAGGCCTTGAGTTCGAGCGTTTTGATTCTGAACCGCCATTATTTGGCGATTCACGTGGTGAACGTGCGCCGGGCCATTGGCCTCCTGTTTCGCAATTTGGCCGAGGTCATTCACATCGAAGATGGCCAGTATGTCAATTATGATTTCGAATCGTGGCGTGAAATCAGTGA
>JAFGFZ010000063.1 GCA_016930815.1 Pirellulales bacterium
AAATGGGAATGGAATGGCGACCCAGGGTTACGTGGCATTCGCAGAGCTCATGCCACTCCACCCTGGGCTGATTTAGAGCCGCCCCGTCGGGGCTTTTTGGAGGGGGATGCTCGATCGTTTTTCAACCTAGGTGGTGATAGCAGCGCCCCGTTGGGGCTGTGGATTGGACTTGTGTAAAACAACAAAAGTATCCCCCCAGGCCATGTCTTCCTCAGCCTTGAGGTCCCAACAACGCAACTACCCTCTGGCCCTGGCTCCCGATTTGATCCGGGCGATCGAGATCGTTTCAATCAATGGATCGAATGGTACTGGAACTGTATCAGTTGTAAGGAGGCGAATGACCTCATCGCGATGGGCGGCTTGCGGTTTCTGGGAATGGCCGGCCATCACTCGGCCAATCGCCAGGTTGTCGGTGGGGTTTTCAACTGAAACTGGCAGGATCTTTAGAACCGCTTCCGCCATGGGGGCCGGCTCGGTCCGCTGCATGCCCACGCTCGATAGGGATGGACTGACCACGTTGAGTTCATCCAGGGCGAGATCGAACCGAATGGTATCCTTCCTCATTTCAATTCCGTCACTCGGAGCCGAGAGGGCCGGTGTGACAACCAGGTTTGGCTGGACGTTCCATTGGGATGGGCTGTCAGGCGCGGATACTGATGGAATCTTGAAACGGGAGGCATAGACCGGACTTTGGATCAGAGCATCGGAAATCTGTCCGGCGGAACTCTCATCGCTTGGATTGCCGACCTCCCCAGGGATTGGGTCCGTTCCATGAACGGCCCCACTACCGCCAGAGCCGCCAATACCCGCGGATCCTAAGCCCATCTGCCAAACGAGGAAATCCTGCCCATCCACGTCTCCGTCGCCGTCCGCATCACCCAGCGATGAATCGGCACCGGACAGGGTTCCAAAACCGGCCTCCCACACATCCAAGTCCAAGCCAGTAACCTTGCCATCCTGATCGAAGTCGCCTTCCAGCAAAGGGGGCGGGAGCATCCCGGTGGCAACGAAGACATAATCTTCCACTTCCCCACCTAATGCAGGTCCGGTGTATGTATCGATCCCATACTCGCCATAGCGGAACCGGGAATAGATCGGGCCGAGGACGACGGTTGATGGAACGCGAATCGAAAGAACGTTGACACCCGGGTTCAGCAAGACATTCGTGAAAACCCGTTCGCCGAGGTCATCCCAGTCGCCATCGCGATTGAAATCCATCCAGCCTTGCAAATAACCACCCGACGTATTGGCGGTCACCTCGACATCAACCCAGGCATTACCTTTGATCTCATCGAGGAAAACAACACCATCCTCGTCCGCCAAGCCAACGACATCATCGCCTTGGGCATTGGCATTCGGGAGCCCGTCAAACTCACCATCGATGCGTGAACCTAGATGGAAGTTCGGTTGAATGGGATGGCTCGGTCCATTGTCTTCCAGGCGCGTTGGATACGGGGCCGGGAGGTCGCCAAAGTCGGTCGTGATCGTCCCGCCAAATCCGAAATCGTTGCCGGTAAATGTCATTTGGAACACGACGTCGACTAAATAGCTGCCATCACCGCCTGGCGAGGTCTGCACCCAGCCGGGCTGCGCGAACGTGCGGACAAAATAGAGATCGAATGGGAGGAAGCCGAAAATATATTCCCCGTTGTTGTTGGTCCGCATCTGGGGATCGTTCGGGCCGGGTACTCCATTGTCGTCCATGTCGATATAGACAAACCAGTCGACCAGACCCGGTTCTCCCGGATCGCGGATCCCATCTTCGTCATAGTCATGGAAGACCACCCCGGCGATGGCGCCAAGATTACTGCCGGGATCACCGGGATCTCCAGGATCCCCAGGATCATGGGTCTCGTCGACCATCCCGAAATTAAATCCGGTCAGAATGTCGCCAGCCACCAGGTATTCCCGATAGAAACCGCGTTCCGGCGCGCCCGAAATCAAATTATCTTGATCCACAACGGCAATTGTGTAGAAGTCACTGCCCATGTCGATGAACAAGTGGTACTCACCATTCGTGTCGGATGTCGTGAAGATATCGCCGGCATTTGGTTTGCCATCCAAGTTGATATCCGCGTAAACCGTATAGTTGTTCAGCAACGGTTCGTTGCTGATTTGACCATTCGCATCCAGATCTGCGAAAACCGTCCCACTGACCTGGATAATTGCCGGGTCGAGTGTGAAGTTGGGCGCCGGGATTTTGGAGCCTGTAGTGACCTTGGTCGCGAAATATTCCGATCCCGACGTGATCTGCATCGTGGACGTCAGATCCAGCCGGACGAAGTACTGCCTCCCCATGGGATGCGGATTGAGGTCGAAGTAGTAGACTCCATCCGCGCCGGTCACCATGGATGGCTCGAAGAACTCGCGAAGCCCGTTCTCATTGAGATCGACGTAGACGGTGATCTCCTGCGCCCAGGGTTCGGTCGCGATACCGTCCCGGTCCACATCGATCTGCCCATTCCCATTCAGGTCGAGTCCAACCAGCCCCGAAATACGGCCTTCTCCTTCCGCTTCGGTACCCCACGCATGGAGTGTCACATCATCTGCGCTAATCGGAATATTGAGAGAAACAAACCAAGTTCCCCGGAGTAGTTCACCCATATGGCGGACAGACGTGAATAGATGGTTTGAAAAATTGCCAGTAGCATTTTCTCTGCATAGGTTCGATATGGTTCCATCCGGGCTTATTAAACTAATTACAACATCGGTCTGCACACCGATATCCAAATTAAGTTGCATCCATTCGACAACCAGATTGTCAGTGAACTCTACAGGAATCAAAGTGCCAGAACCCAATGGATTACCTTCGCTGAACGCCTCAGGCGCCACATTCGTCCAGTTCTCGGCCATTGCCACGGCCGCACGGGCATCGACCACACCAAAACCGTAAATCTCATGAATTTGGAATCCTGCTCCATTGCGCGTCCACAGTTCACTTTCAGGATCATTCTGCCGCGCTGTGCGGGCCAAGATTTGCTCGACATCACGAGCAGAAAGATTCGGATTTGCCTCAAGCATTAGGGCAATGACACCTGAAACTTGGGGGGCGGCGCCGGATGTCGTTCCAAATGTCGAGGTGTAGTCGAGATCATAAAAGAAGTCGCCATCGAATTCATGAGGAAAGGAGGCTCCATCCTCAGAGTTATATCCGTCCTCGCCTGTCAGATCTGTCGTCCAAATACCGCTCTTGTTCCCCCACGGTTCCTGGGAAGACGAGTAGGCTGAAACAAGGATCGGCGCGCCGTATTCAGCGCCAATAAATGGGCCGTCTATTGGAGTGATCTGGTCCGAAGCTTCATAAAAAGGCCTCCCATCATGGCCAACCGCATTCACGGCAATTGTGAACCGGGAATTGGCATAGCCATCATAGTTCACATCATCGATTATGCCGCCGTTGCCGGACGCCCAAACATGAATCGTGCCTAAGGCATCTCCCGAAGCATCCTCGCGGCCCAAATATCGGCTCCATTGCAGGGATGTCATTGCGAGTGGACCTGGCATCGCAAGCACAAAGTTATCAGGCGGCCCCCAACTGTTGTTATAAATATCGATATCCTGGGGCAACCAGAAGAGGGCTTGCGACTCATCTAAATCCGTCATCGGGCCTCCAAGCAGTCGCAAACCAGTAAGTGTCGCTCCGTACGCCACACCCGTGGTTCCAAGGTTATTGTTGCCAACACCAGCTGCCAGTCCTGCTACCGAAGTACCATGATAATCAAAAAAACCGGGTGCTGGATTTTTATCCCCATCTGTGAAATCATACGCGAAGTCCGGTTCATAATTTGCCCGAAGATCGGGATGGTGATACTCTATACCATCGTCGACAATCGCGATCGTGACACCTTCACCGGAGTAATTGTCCCAGACTGGTTCAATATGGATATCTTCACCCCAATCTGCATAAACGGACAGATTATCCGGTCGACCAACATCCTGGCCCGTGTTCTGCAGGTGCCATTGGCATTCGAGGTATGGATCGTTCAATAACGACCGCAACGCTAGCTGCTCGGCTACCAGCGGATAGAAATATTCCACTCCTTCGAGTTCCGACAGCGCGCTGATCGCAAGATCAGTGCCTATGGTTTCGCCGCCTATACTGATTCGCGATATCGGAGTATAGAGATACGTATTGGCCATCCCCGAGATTGCCTCGACGGCCACCGATCCGAGCGATGCTGTCAGTTCGCTTTGGGTGATCGTGTCGAATGTCCGTACGACCCACTGTGTCGTTGCCGCAAGTTGCTCCGCCGTGTATTGACTTAGATCGGAAACTCTCTGGAATGCAAGGTCGATCTCGTAGGCGAGCGCCGCCTCGAAATCGTTGCTCGAAGTTCCTTGCAGTTCGACCGATGTGATGGGGAACGATTCGTAATCCATTCCATGATAGAGATCTGCTAACTCCGGATGTTGCGTTAACGTCACGGAGAGGACAATCCGCGGCTCGAGTGGCTCGATGAGAAAATTGCGTTTCCTCGGAACACCACCGGCCCGCCTGTTCCCGCGGAAAGAAATCGTGTGGTCTTGCTTGGCAGCACGACGAGACAATCGGCGCTTCGACATAATTAGGGATACCTCTCTATGATTCCGTTTCCGTATGCGATCGCCGCCATTACGAATCCCATGGGATCCTATGGCTGGATGGACACCAGCACGCAGACCAACCAAGGCGACGTCCGGCCGGCCTGACACGACGCTCTTGCAATCAATCGATTCCGCCAACGATTTAGCGATAAAAAAGGTTATACTTATCGCATCGTAACTGGCGATTATAAGGCCGTCAAATATATCGTCTTGGATTCGTCCGAATTTGCATCAGCCAGACAGTCTCAGAAGTGGTCGTTCCAAGCTGCTTCAGCAGGCGCCAATGGCCGGTATTTGGGCAAGCAAATCAATGAGCAGCCGTGCAACTCGTAGTCCCTAAGCCATAAAATGCTCATGGAAAACAAGTTACGGCGCTTTGAAGAAACCATGAAACCCCAACGGGCAACGCCGTGAACGATTTTCTAAATGAATGTTTCTAAGGTCATTTTTCCCACGGGAGTGTTTCATGTTGTGTCTTTGGAACTTTAAATGCGTTTCGCCGAAGGCGAAATACACCGTAGCCTAGGGCAACGCCCTCGTTGTTTTACACAAGTCCGATCCAGAGCTCCAACGGGGCGCTACTATCTCAACCCTGGGGAAC
>JAFGFZ010000441.1 GCA_016930815.1 Pirellulales bacterium
CGCAGTTGACACCGCAGTTTTCCGCGAACCGCACCGTGCGCGAATACACCGAACAACACTACATCCCCGCGGCTGCGGCCTACCGCCAGCGTGTTGCCGATAAGGGCGCAATCGGCAGGCAAATGGTCGATTGGCAGCACAGTCTCGAACAGAAATGGGCCACGCTACACTTCGGCGAAGTGAAGGTGGAGACTCGTGGCGAGCAGCACGTATTTGAGGTTCAGGTCTATCTCAATGACCTCGACCCGAAAGCGGTGCGCGTCGAGCTTTATGCCGAAGGAATGAACGGCAGTGCTCCCGTGCGGCAGGAGATGAAGCGCGTCCGGCAACTGGCCAGCGCGTCGGGCGGCTACGTTTACAGCGCGGCTGTGTCTGCGGCCCGCCCACCAGCGGACTATACGGCGCGAGTGATACCGCACTGCTCCGGCGTTGCGATTCCCCTGGAAGCTGCTCAAATCCTGTGGCAACGGTGATTGGATTTCGAACGAAGATTGCGGATGGGCAAGCGACGTCGGGAAAAGCGAGTCACGAATCTTCTCCAGGCCCAGCGCGATTATATCAAAGCGCTAACCTATGAGCGCATCGATGCCAAAGGCACGTTTCGCGCAGAATGAGGAAAAGGTTGAGACTTATGAAACCATCTCAAACATGCATCCTGACCATCAACGGCGGCTCGTCGAGCATCAAGCTCGCGCTGTACCAGACAGATGAACTACTGAAGCAATGGCTATATGGGAAGGTTGACCGCATCGGCTTGCCCGGTACGAATCTGACTTTCAACGACCTGACCCAGAATCAGCAGGACAGTCGCGGCATCAAAGCCTCCGATCACCGGTCGGCAGCGGATGTCCTGATCGTTTGGCTCGAAGAGCGAATTGGTTTCGCTTCCCTTAAGGCAGTGGGACACCGAGTGGTCCACGGCATGAAACACACCGAGCCCGAGCGTATCACACAGGAATTGCTGGATGAACTGCATCGCATCAGTCCCTACGACCCGGATCATCTACCACGCGAGATTGAGCTGATCGAGGCGTTTCGCCAGCGTCATCCGAAACTGCCTCAGGTGGCCTGCTTTGACACAGCATTTCACCGAACCATGCCGCGCGTGGCCCAGCTCTTGCCGATCCCGCGCCGCTTCGACGCGATGGGGATCCAACGATACGGCTTTCACGGCCTGTCCTATGCCTATCTCGTAGAAGAACTCGCTCGTGTGGCAGGCACGAAAGCAGCCCAAGGCCGCGTGATCCTGGCTCACCTCGGCAATGGCGCCAGCCTGGTCGCCGTGCGTGACGGTCAGAGCGTCGATACCAGCATGGGATTCACACCTACCGCCGGGATACCGATGGGGACACGCCCAGGCGACCTCGATCCCGGTGTCGCATGGGTTATGATTCAGACCGAGAATCTGACCCCCACACAGTTCAACAACCTCATCAATCATGAATCCGGCCTGCTCGGCGTTTCTGAAACCAGTTCCGACATGGGCGATTTGATCGATCGTCAGGCGAAAGACACCCGTGCCGCCGAAGCGGTGGACCTGTTTTGCTACCAGATCAAGAAATGGATCGGCGCATTCGCGGCGGCGTTGGGCGGACTGGACACGCTGGTATTCGCTGGTGGCATCGGAGAGAATGCGCCCACGGTCCGCGCCCGGATTTGCGACGGGCTGGGATTTCTTGGAATCGAACTCGAAGAAAAACGAAACGCGGCGAACGCGGGGGTGATTTCCCCGGAGGCCGGTCGGGTCTGTGTACGCGTCATTCGCACGGACGAGGAATGGATGATCGCGAACACGGTCTGCCGCATTTTAGGTCTTACGCGTGAAAGGGGATAGGATCATGAAAACAAAAAAAATGTCTGAAAAGAACATTGTTAGGGAGGTAAAAAAGGGGTTTGAGGAGAACATCGTCGTGAAAACGGAAAAGATGAATAAAATGGCCAAGCCGTTGTCGCCCGATCTGCTGCGAAAGATGAACGCCTATTGGCGAGCCGCCAACTACCTGTCGGTCGGCCAAATCTACCTCTATGACAATCCGATGCTGAAAAAACCGTTAAAGCTGGAACATGTGAAACCGAGACTGCTGGGCCATTTTGGCACGACGACCGGGCTGAACCTTATTTATGTCCATCTCAACCGGATCATCAAACAGTATGACCTGAACATGATTTATATCACGGGCCCTGGACATGGAGGGCCGGGATTGGTGGCCAACACTTATCTGGAAGGCACATACAGCGAGTTGTACCCAAATATATCCCAGGACGAACAGGGCATGAAAAAGCTCTTCACCCAGTTCTCTTTTCCTGGCGGCATCCCCAGTCACGTCGCTCCGGAAACCCCAGGCTCCATTAACGAAGGCGGCGAACTCGGCTATTCGCTGGCGCACGCGTATGGCGCCGCATTCGATAATCCCAACTTGATCGTTGCTTGTGTAGTGGGCGATGGCGAGGCGGAAACCGGCCCGCTGGCCACCAGTTGGCACTCAAATAAATTTCTAAATCCCGTCACCGATGGGGCCGTGCTGCCGATTCTGCATTTGAACGGCTACAAGATTGCCGGTCCCACCGTGCTGGGCCGCATCGATCACGAAGAATTGGACCAGCTCTTCCGCGGTTACGGTTACAAGCCCTATTTTGTTGAGGGAGACGATCCCATGAAAGCCCATCAACTTCTGGCGGCGACATTCGATACGATCGTTGCAGAAATTAAAGACATTCAGATTGCAACACGTACCAAAGGATTCAAGGAGCGTCCGCAGTGGCCTATGATCATCTTACGTACACCGAAAGGCTGGACTTGCCCGAAGGTAGTTGATGGACTGCCCATCGAAGGCACGTTTCGCGCGCACCAGGTGCCGATTACAGATTTTGTGGCGAAACCCAACCATTTGAAAATATTGGAACAATGGATGAAGAGTTATAGGGCTGAGGAGTTATTTGACAAAAACGGCAGGCTCATTCCTGAGCTGGCTGAACTGTCCCCCAAAGGAGAGCGGCGTATGGGAGCGAACCCCCATGCGAATGGAGGCCTTCTCCTTAAAGAATTGAAGTTGCCAGATTTCCGCGACTACGCGGTCAAGGTGCCGAAGCCCGGCGTCGTGGAAGCAGAAACCACGCGAGTCCAGGGAGAGTTCATCCGCGACGTGCTCAAGCTCAACTCAGAGGCGCGCAACTTCCGCATCTTCAGCCCGGACGAAACCGCGTCGAACCGCTGGACCAACCTCTTCGAGATTACGAACCGTTGCTCAACCGCGGAAGTTATTCCCATTGACGATCATGTTGCACCGGATGGCCGGGTGATGGAGATGTTGAGCGAGCACCAGTGCGAGGGCTGGCTGGAAGGTTACCTACTGACAGGCAGACACGGTTTTTTCTCATGCTACGAAGCGTTCATCCACATCATCGATTCGATGTTCAACCAGCACGCCAAGTGGCTGGATGTGACCCGCCAGATTCCGTGGCGGCGGCCCATTGCTTCACTGAACTATCTGCTCTCATCGCACGTGTGGCGGCAGGACCACAATGGATTCAGTCACCAGGATCCTGGGTTCATCGACCACGTGGTGAACAAGAAGGCGAAAATCATCCGTGTGTATCTGCCTCCGGACGCCAACACCCTGCTGTCGGTCACAGACCATTGCCTGCGCAGCCGCAATTACGTCAACGTTATCGTCGCGAGCAAACAGCCGGAGCTCCAATGGCTGGAGATGGATGCAGCCATCAAGCACTGCACGGCCGGGCTTGGTATCTGGGAATGGGCCAGCAACGACGAGGGCGGCGACCCCGATGTGGTGATGGCCTGCTGCGGCGATGTACCCACCTTGGAGACACTGGCCGCTGTCGAGATCCTGCGGCAGCACTTCCCGGAACTGAAGATCCGTGTCATCAACGTGGTGGACTTGATGACACTTCAGCCGCAGAGCGAGCATCCTCACGGGTTGAGCGATAAAGACTTTGATGTCCTCTTCACCAAGGACAAGCCCATCATCTTCGCCTTCCACGGCTATCC
>JAFGFZ010000442.1 GCA_016930815.1 Pirellulales bacterium
AAAGACCCTCTCCGGGCCACAGGGCCCGACTCTCCCGCAAGCGGGAGAGTCATTTCGTCCGTAAAAACCTATTGAGACAAAACTTATACGCTGCACGATCTCCTGGGGCCCGGGTGCGGGCGACATCATTGGAGAGTGATGGATCGGCGCCTCTTCGAAGGATAGAACCATCCGTTGACGCCACCAGACAGAACGGCTAGGTTAGTGAGAGAATCCTGGTACGAGTTCCCCAACATGTGTGCTGTCTTGACCAACGTGATCCATCCTATCGGCCCCAACCTCGGGGCGATTGGGATCATCGCGGCAGGGCGGCCCTAGGGTTAGTTCGGTCGAGATTGGAACAACACAACCCTGAGGCCGGAATTTGCCTCGGGGTTTTTTAATGAGATGTTTGATATCCCATTCCCTCCACCAGATCATTCAACGGCCCCCATCTCACGGCCTTTTCCCATGCCCAATATCCAAATTTACGACACGACACTCCGAGACGGCGCCCAGGGCGAAGGTGTGAGTTTCTCCCTGCAAGATAAGCTGCTCATTGCCAGGCGGCTGGATAGCCTTGGCTTTGACTATGTCGAGGGCGGTTATCCACTGTCGAATTCCAAGGATTCGGAATTTTTCCAGCGGATGGCCGAAAAGCCACTTTCCCATGCCCGTCTCGTAGCATTCGGTATGACCCGACGCCGCGGCGTGCGCCCGGAAAACGATTCGGGCATGCTATCGCTGCTCAATTCCCAGGCTCCGGTGATCGCCCTGGTCGGGAAGGCTTCTGATTTCCATGTCACAAAAGTATTGGATGTCTCGCTAGCAGAAAACCTGGCGATGATCACCGAAAGTATCAAATTCCTACGTGAAGCTGGGCGGGAAGTGATCTTCGATGCTGAGCATTTTTTTGATGGTTGGAAACGCAAGCCGGAATATGCCGTCAAAACGGTCCAGGCCGCAGCCGAGGCTGACGCGTTCCTTGTTGTCCTATGCGATACGAACGGCGGCAGTATGCCGGATGAGATTGGTTCCATCACGCGGGAATGCCGTTCGTCACTCGATCGGCCAGTTGGTATCCATTGCCACAACGACTGCGATTTAGCGGTTGCCAACTCGCTCGCCGCCATCGAAGCGGGCGCTATCCAAGTCCAAGGCACCATCAACGGTTTTGGGGAGCGATGTGGTAATGCCGATCTCATCTCAGTGATTGGAAATTTGGCACTGAAAAAGGATTGCTACGAAATCCTCGGCGGGCGAAATATCGAACACTTAACCGAATTGTCTCGATACATCTACGAAATGGCCAATATGCGGTACCGCGACAACCAGCCGTTTGTCGGACCAAGCGCATTTACTCACAAGGGAGGGATGCACGCTCATGCAGTCTCAAGGAGCACATCGAGCTATGAACATATCCGGCCCGAACAGGTCGGCAACGCCAGGCGTTTTCTGGTCAGCGAATTGTCCGGCCGGTCTAATATTATCGCTTTGACCACGCGATACCATCTGGAACACAATCGGGATCTAATGAGTAAGATCCTTCATCGGGTCGTTGAACTGGAAAATCAGGGATACCAATTCGAAGCAGCCGAGGCATCATTCGACCTCCTCGTGAAACGGTGCGCAGGAACCTACGAACCTCACTTCGAATTAATCAAGTACCACACGATCGTCGAAAATCGAACGGGCGATGGCAAATTATTAACCGAGGCCACCGTTAAAATTCGAGTTGGCAAACAAGTCCGGCATGAAGTCGCCGAGGGAGATGGGCCTGTCAATGCACTTGACGCCGCCCTCCGAAAAGCACTCAATGGATTCTTCCCCGCTCTGGAAAAAATGCAGCTGGTTGATTACAAAGTTCGCGTTATCAATAGCGAAGCTGCCACCGCCGCCTGCGTTCGTGTCATGATCGAAAGCCGCGATGCCACGGATGTTTGGGGAACCGTGGGAGTGAGCGAGAACATTATCGATGCTAGCTGGCATGCACTCGTCGATAGCATTGAATACAAATTGTGCAAGGATGAATCACAAAATATACAGAATGAAAGTGAATGACGAATGACCAGATCCGGCGTTGTATCGGCATCCGGATTCCGTCATTCGTCATTTTCCCAACTCTCTCTCAACATCATCCCATGTCATGCAATCCAATCACTGATTCACTGCCAGCCCAATATGACTATGCCGCCGCGCAGGAGAAGTGGTACGATTATTGGGTTGAGGGCGGCTATTTCCATGCCGACCCGGAGGACACGCGCACGGTCTATTCCCTGGCCATTCCACCACCCAACGTGACTGGAGCACTGCACTTAGGGCACGCGCTCAATATCACGCTGCAAGATATTTTAGTGCGGATGCGGAGGATGCAAGGTTATAACACGCTCTGGATGCCCGGCACCGATCATGCGGGAATCGCGACCCAGGCGGTTGTAGAAAAACGGCTTTTGGAAGAGGAACACCAAACCCGCCATGACTTGGGCCGTGAAAAGCTGGTCCAACGAATCTGGGAATGGAAGAAGCAATACGAAACGAGGATCCTCGGCCAGCTCAAACGGCTCGGCGCCAGCTGCGATTGGGAGCGTACTCGATTCACTCTCGATTCAATCTGTGCCAGAGCCGTTCGTCATTGGTTCTTTCGCCTGTTTCAGGAGAACCTGATCTACCGCGGAAAGCGGCTGGTCAATTGGGACACGTACCTGCAAACAACGGTCAGCGACGATGAGGTCTTCCACGAAACGGTCCAGGGCCATTTCTGGCACATCCGTTACCCTGTCCTGGATCCTCGACCGGGGGAGCCAACCTATGTCGAGATCGCGACAACACGGCCCGAAACCTTGCTGGGCGACACGGCCGTGGCCGTCCATCCGGATCCAGCCGGGGCCCTCGATCGCGCGGAAAAGGGGCTGGAAGCCAAACGCGCCACCGCCCCAGCCAAAGAAAGGCCGGCCATCCAGGAGCAATTGGACGCACTCCGGGCACGGCGGAAAACCCATGTACCCAAACTGGAATTGCTCCGAGATATGGCCCACGCTGGGTGCATGGTCATGCTGCCACTGGTCAATCGCCGGATACCTCTGATCACAGATCCCTGGGCCAAACCGGAACTCGGAACCGGATGCGTTAAGATCACACCAGCCCACGATGAGAATGACTACGAAGTCGGCCTGCGGTGTCAGTTGCCCTTGATCAATATCCTCAATCCCGACGGCACGCTCAACGAGCATGCGGGCCCATATCAGGGTCTGACAATCCCCATCGCGCGGAAACGTGTTATCAATGACCTGGACGACCTGGAACTTTTGGGTCAAATCGACGATCGCGAAATCGACCTGGCCCACTCCGACCGTTCGAAAACACCGATTGAACCGTATTTAACGGACCAGTGGTTCATCCGGATGGACCAGCTGGCCCAATCGGCCATGGATGCCGTCACCACCGGCCGGGTACGGATTATCCCGGAACGGTATGCCAAGGGGTACCTCGACTGGCTGCAGGAGAAACGAGACTGGCCCATCGGCAGGCAACTCTGGTGGGGGCACCAGATCCCCATCTGGTCGCAGACGGTTGACTCGGCTGCCGAGCTTGAGAATCTCATCGCCCGGCTCGATGGCGACCCTACCATCCAATCCGGCAAGGCCACGTACCGGGTCGAACCGGACGAAGAACGTCAACCGAACGACGGCCCGGAGCCACTTGCCCATGGGGCGATTGTATTCCAACATCCCTTGGCGACCGTTCATGTCTGCATTGCGGAGGAAGATGGATCGAGCCAAGAGCACTTTGAAAAAATGGGGTTCGTGCGGCAGGAAGATGTATTGGATACCTGGTTCAGTTCCGCCCTCTGGCCCCATTCCACGCTCGGATGGCCGGAAAAGACACCGGAATTAGAACGTTTTTACCCCACCAATACACTGATCACCAGCCGAGACATCATCACACTCTGGGTTGCGAGGATGGTTCTGGCAGGCCAGTTCAATATGGGAGACGTGCCGTTCCGGGAAGTCTATATCCATCCTAAAATCCTCGATGGGTTCGGCGAGACAATGTCCAAAACGAAAGGGAATGGTGTCGATCCACTCGACGTGATTGACAAATTCGGCGCCGATGCGCTCCGATTTGGTCTGGCCTTCATGACAACGGAAACACAAGATGTCCGGATGCCAGTCGAATATGAATGCCCGCATTGCAATCATCTGATCGATCAGACAAGGAAGAACCGGACACAACCTAAGGTCCAATGCCCCAAATGCAAGAAGGCATTTCGGACACAATGGGCAAATCATCCCGATGATCTGGCGCTCCCCCGCGGATGCGTTGTCAGCGAACGGTTTGAACTCGGCCGCAATTTTGCGAATAAACTGTGGAATGCCGCTCGGTTTGTCATGATCAACCTTGAAGGATACACACCAGCTCCAGTCGCCGAATCCCAACGGGTACTCGAGGATCGCTGGCTCCTCTCACGATTGGCAACTGTGACTCGCCAAGTAACCGAAGCCCTCGATACCTACCGCTATGCCGATGCCGCTCGGGCACTGTACGACCTGGCTTGGGATGAATTCTGCAGTTTCTATGTTGAAATGGCAAAACCGCGGCTGCAGGCGGATCCGAGTCGTCCAATCGTTCAGCGGCTGCTTGTCCACACTCTCGATATCCTCATGCGGCTTCTGCATCCATTCATCCCATTCCTGACCGAGGATGTCTGGCAACGACTCGGCACCCTGGCACCCATCCGCGGTCTCGAAAAACCCGTGGCGGCTTCGGAAAGCATCCTGGTGGCTCCATGGCCAACGGTGGATCAGAGTCTGTGCGATCCGCGGATCGAGGAACAGTTTGCAACATTCCAGACTGTGCTCAGCGCCGTGCGGGAAATCCGCAGTTGTCAAAATATCCCGCCCAAGGAATCCATCCGGTTCCAGGTCCGATGCAATCCGGCCAATGAAAAACTATTACGGCCCATGGTCCCCTATTTTTTATCGATGGCCCGAGCCGAAGCAAGCGGTTGGGGCAGGGACGTCGTACCACCCAAATTATGTGCCAGCGTGACACGGCCGGGCTTGGAAGTTTATGTGGATGTGAGTGAATTCCTCGATGTCCAAACGGAAAAAGTCCGGCTCGAAAAGGAACGAGACCAGCTCGAAAACCGTATCTCCGCCATCGACAAAAAATTGAAAAACGCCAGTTTCGTGACCCGCGCACCGACCGATGTTGTTGCCCGGGAACGCGCGCGGCTTGTCGAACTGACCGGACAGCGGCAATCGATCGAATCGGCACTGGATAATCTGAATGCCCACGGATAGGTTGCCCGTGGACGCTTCCCGGACTCGATCACCCGACTATAATGGAAAATGTCGGCGACAAGACGAACCGCATCCCCAGATGATTCATAAAGGATACCTGCCATGCCTGTTGCCATGGAGCTATCGCGGATTATCATTAGCGAGATCAACGAACAGCAGGTGATCTGGCTCCAGGAAATTGATGGGAAGCGAACGTTTCCGATATTGATTGGCTACTACGAAGCCAAAAGCATCCAACGGGGAGTGAAAGGAATCCACGCGCCGCGCCCATTGACGCACGACCTGCTGGTCGGTTGCGTTGAAAGTCTTGGCGGCGAATTCCAGGACGTCATCATTAGTGAATTGAAAGAGCACACCTATCTTGCGATCCTTCGGATCCGCCATGACGGCGAACTGGTGAATGTCGACGCCCGCCCCTCCGATGCAATCGCGGTTGCCGTTAGCTGTACCCCGCCACTACCGATCTACGTCGCCGAAGAAGTCCTCCAGGACGTCGTTGGCGAATGAGCCTGATGCCGGCAGCGGCCCTACCGCAAGACATCGGCGAATGCCTTTTCCAATGCGGCCAAGCCGGCAGGTCCCTTCTCGACCGCGACGACAACATTGATTCGCATCTCGCTGGTATTGATCATGTCGACATTAATATCGGCGTCCGCCAAAGCTTGAAACATGCGTATGGCGACATCCGTATGGCTCCGCATCCCAATCCCGAGAACGGACAGGATCGCAATTTTTGGCTCATGGAGAATGTGGCCGGCACCCATGATTTCCGCCAGTCGCTCCGCCTCCGCTACCGCTTCGGACACGGTATCCTGAGGAATCGTGAAGCTCAGATTCGCCTTCCCATCGTACCCAATGCTCTGGACAATCATGTCGACAAAGAGATTCCTGGCAGCAATGGCCTCGAACACATCGGCCGAAACGCCTGGCCGGTCGGGAACCGATTCGATGGTGACCCGGGCCTGCGTATCGTCCAAACGGACACCTTCAATCGTGAGTTCTTCCATCTGTCGCAGCCGGGCAACAATGTCCACTGGGCTCAAGGTACTGGTCCCAATTTTCTCATGACCGAACGCCGCCCGGGCCGTTGGCGGTTTTTCAAGCTCAAATTCCCGGTGCACGGCCCTCAGAGCTGTCAGGGCTTGTTCTCGCTGCACGAGAACGGATACTTTAATTTCACTGGTCGTGATGACTTGAATATTGATATTCGATTCGGCGAGGGCACGAAACATGCGGTCTGCAACGCCAGTTTGCGTGGCCATGCCGAGTCCGACAATCGACACTTTGGATACGTTCTCATCATGCGTGACGCACCCAGCCCCCAATTCTTCGGCCGCCTCCGTCACCGCGGTAAGGGTCTCCGATAGATCATCCTGGAGCACAGTGAACGAAATGGTTGCTTTTCCCTCGGCACCGATATTCTGAACCACCATGTCGACTGGGATTTTTACCGCGGCGATTTTTGAGAAGATTTTTAAACTGGCACCTGGTGTATCCGGCACATCGCCGATCGATATTTGCGCTTCAAATTTCGTCAGCGCAGCACCACTCACCGGCCGGTCCCGGGCTTCGGGGAAGAGCCCAATCACGGTACCCGGAACATCACTGAAGCTGCTGCGAACAATAATCGGGACATTGAACCGTTTCCCTGCTTCAATCGAACGGCTGTGCATGACACCCGCTCCAAGACTGGCCAGCTCGAGCATTTCATCATAGCTGACGCGAGGCATTTGGCGGGCTTCGGGCAGGATCCGAGGATCGGTTGTGTAAACACCATCCACATCCGTATAGATCTCGCAGGCATCGGCCCCGAGCACGGCGGCGAGGGCCACCGCGGTCGTATCGCTCCCCCCACGGCCCAGTGTTGTGATTGCCAGGTCCTTATCGACTCCCTGGAATCCGGTCGCAATGACAATCTGACCCGCGCGCAGCGCCTCCTGGATCCGCTCGGTCGAGATGGATCGGATTCGGGCCTTGGTGTGACTGCTATCGGTACGGATCCCAATCTGGGTACCAGTCAAACTGACGGCATCGAATCCAAGGGAATGAATGGCCATCGCCGTCAGGGCCGCCGAAACCTGTTCGCCGGTTGAAAGAAGCATATCCATCTCCCGAGCAGACGGATTTTCGGTGATTTGATGAGCCAACTGGATCAGCAAATCCGTGTTCTGGCCCATCGCGCTAACGACCACAACCACCTGATTCCCTTCCTGATGCGCACGGACAGCCTTCCGGGCAGCGGCAAGGATCATCTCGGCATCTGCGAGACTTGTGCCACCAAATTTCTGGACAACAAATGGCATGATATGTGACTTCTTGATACAAGAAAAAGTGGGAGAGGGATATGCAAAGCCTTTTGGTTTAGAACCGATCCTGTGCTGTTCTGGATATTCCGATGAAAAATGCTTAACGATGTTGGAGGTAGGGGTGAGAGTTTATCGAATAGGTTCTTCCGTTCCACTTGATGATCTAAGACAGTTATCCTATGTACCTCCCAGGAAAAACCGCATGAGTTTCCATCCTACGGGGAAAGAGCACCCCGACATATCCGCCGTCGCATCGTCATAGACTGTATTGGTATCCGGTTGGACATCGCTGCCGGCCATGACAAATGGTACCGAGCCATGGCTATGGGTTTTGGTCCGAATGGGTGTTGGGTGGTCTGGTGAAACGAGCAACCGCCAATTGTCGCGGCAACGAAGCACCTCGGCAAGTGGTCCGACAATGTCCTGGTCAATTGCCTCCAGTGCTGCGATCTTTGCCGCGCAGTCGCCTTCATGCGATGCCTCATCGGTCGCCTCAATGTGAACGCAGATGATATCGTACGCACCTTGAATTGCATCGATGGCGTATCGCCCCTTTGCCGCATAGTCGGTATCCGTATAGCCAGTTGCACCGGGCACATCGATCCGGTCCCAGCCAATCAGCGAGGCCAGACCGCGTAGTAGATCGACCGCCGTGATCATCGCGCCGCGGCGGACTCCATACGCATCGGCGAACGATTGAAAGCTCGGCGCGCGCCCCTGCCCCCAGAGCCAAAGATTCGTGGCCGGTAGTTTCCCCGCGTTCCTCCGCGCCCTATTGACGGGATGATCGCGGAATACGGCAAACGAATCGTTCATGATCTGGTTAAGGATCCAGCTCCCGGGCCCTCGCGGATAATCCTCGGTCACCAGCTTATCGGTCAGATCATGGGGTGGCGTTGTGCGAGTTTCTTCGGTAAACGGGGGCGGTTTGGTTCCATCGCGCCATAGCAGCAAATTGCGATAGCTGACCCCCGGCACGAATTCCAGCCCATCTCCGCCCAATTCCTCCTGGGCCACGGCAAGTAAGTCCCGGGCTTCCTCGCTCGTGATCTGATCCGCGGTGAAACTACGCATCACCTGATCCTCAATCGTGACCAGGTTGCAGCGGACGGCCCAATCGGCCGGCCCTAGCGCAATCCCCTGTGCCGCAGTTTCCAGCGGTGCACGGCCCGTATAGTGAACCATCGGATCGTATCCCAACAGGCTCATCATGGCCACATCCGAGCCGGCTGGTAATGTCTTGGGGACGTTGGAAGCCCGCCCAACCATACCGGCCGCCGCCAGGGAGTCCATATGGGGCGTTCGTGCCACAGCCAATGGAGTTTTTCCGCCAAGAGACTCCTGAGGTTCATCGGCACAGCCGTCCGGAATAATGATGGCGTATTTCATGCCTTCTAATCTCGCACCCACATTCGGACACTCGGCGCGTGAACAAATTCGAACGCTTCAATTTCTTGACATGCCCTACTGGCCGCACCCTCGGTAGTCCGGTGGGTCATGATAAGTAATGGGATTTCTTCTCCCTCCCCGCCAGCTTCATGCTGCAATACCGATGCGATCGAAATGGTATGTTTACCAAGCACACCGGCCACTTGGGACATAACTCCAGGATGGTCTTTGACATTAAAACGCATATAGAACCGCCCCGATGCATTCGCGTAGTTACCCACGTTCACACGTGCCTTCCGACGGGACCAGAGTTCGAGCGTTCGAAACGTGATTGCGGTTCGACCTACGGCCGTGTCGATCATGTCCGCCACAACGGCCGAGGCAGTCGGCATCTGCCCGGCACCCAGCCCGTGGAAAAAGACTCGGCCAACGGCGTCACCGATCACACTGATCGCATTGTATGCCTCGCGAACTTCGGCCAGTGGCATCCCCATCTTGACAAGGGTTGGCGAGACATGCAATTCCAGACCGTCTCCCGTCAGGCGAGCAATCGCCAGCTGTTTGATTCGATAGCCGAGTTCGCGTGCAAAATGGACATCGGCGACATCCAGGGAATTGATTCCCCGGCGCGGGATATCGGTCCATGCGACTCGGGCACCAAAACCGAGTTGGGCAAGAATCGCCAATTTCTGGGCGGCATCGGTCCCATCAACGTCCAGCGTCGGATCCGCCTCGGCATAGCCCCGGTGCTGGGCGTCTCGTACGGCATCCTCAAATGTCGCCCCGCGCTCCTCCATCTGAGTCAAGATGAAATTACTGGTTCCATTGAGTATCCCATGCAACGATTCGATCTGGTTTCCCGACAGGCATTGGCCAATCGCATTGATAATCGGCACACCCCCGGCGACCGATGCCTCAAATGCAATCGATCGGCCCAGTTCCCGGGCCCGATCAAAAAGCTCGGGTCCGTGCTCGGCCAGAAGGGCCTTATTCGCGGTAACCACATCCTTGCCGCTTTCCAAGAGCGCAAGCATGACCGTCCGCGCTGGTTCCAACCCACCGATCAGCTGCGCGACCACCTTGATTTCCGGATTCTGCGTGACCTCGGTCAAGTCATCCGTCAAAATCCCGCGCGGCAAGTCGACATTCCGGGATCGTGTCAGGTCCGGATCCACGGCTTTTTCCAGCCAGAGTATCCGCCCAGCATGCCGGGCCAGGCGATCTTTATGCTCAAGTAATAGGCGAGCAACCCCCGATCCAATGAGTCCGAATCCAACGATAGCAACTTTGATTTTCTGCATGCCTCATCCATGAATTCTTGGAACGGAATGATCCACACCGACTCGAAATAAAGCTCGGATGAAAAGAGAAGAAGAGCCCATTATCCTCTGGTTGACGATCGGCCGCAACCCAAGGATTCGCCAAAGTTAATAATTTTTACATTTGAATTCTTCGTGCTCGAACATTACGATTGCATTCTTATGCCATCGAACATTTACGAACCATAATGGATGAATTTCGAGGAGGATGCCGTGACCTATCAGATTGATCGCGATGACATGGTTCGGAGGTTCTTGTCCTACGCGCGCGTTTGGACAACGAGCGAGGAGGATAGTAGCACGATCCCTTCGACTCAACGCCAGTTCGATCTTGCCAGGATCCTTGTTCGGGAGCTTGCGGAGCTCGGTCTCGTTGATGTCCGGCTCGATGAGCATTGCTATGTCTATGGCAGTCTTCCCGAGCGATTCACTGCCAACGCATCACGTACTGGCAAGGCACCCACCATTGGATTGATCGCCCACATGGACGTTTCCAATTCCGTTTCCGGTGAGCATGTCGAGCCCATCATCCACGCGAACTACGCTGGCCAGACAATTGAATTACCGGGGGATCGCAGTGTTATCCTCGATCCGATCATCGACAGCCCCCTCGGCGAATGCCAGGGACTCGATATCATCACATCCTCTGGCACAACATTGCTCGGCGCCGACGACAAGGCTGGGATCGCGATTATCATGGCGGTCCTGCGACATTTGATTCACGATCCCGATATCGAGCATGGGCCGGTTCGCGTTGCCTTCACACCCGACGAGGAGATCGGTCGCGGCGTGGACAAGTTCGACCTCGAAAATTTCGGCGCCGAAGTGGCTTACACACTCGATGGCGAAGGGCTCGGCGAAATCGAGGATGAGACCTTTTGCGCTGATGCAATGGATATCACACTCTTCGGAATCAGCGTCCATCCCGGTTTCGCCAAGAATAAGATGATCAACTCGGTGAAACTGGCGGCCGAGTTTCTGGCCAGCTTGCCGCAGACGGAGCTATCTCCCGAAACAACCGCCAACCGGGAAGGCTATGTGCATCCCCGTCTGATTGAAGGGAACGAAGAAAAGACGGTCGTCAAGTTCCTGATCCGCGACTTCGAACTCGACAAACTCGCCGAGTACGAGACGTTCCTCGAAGAGAAGGCCCGCGCCGTTGTCGCGGCTCATCCCGGATCCCGTTTCGAGAAGAGAATCCAGCATTCCTATAAAAACATGCGGTCTGTACTCGACCAGCGGCCCGAAGCCAGCCTATTTGCCGAGGAAGCGGTTCGCGCTGCCGGGCTTCGTGTGGTCAAGAAACCGATTCGCGGCGGCACCGACGGCGCCCGGCTTGCATTCATGGGATTGCCGACTCCCAACATCTTCACGGGCGGCCATAACTACCACGGCAAGAAAGAGTGGATCGCCATTCAGCACATGGAGAAATCGGCCGAAGTCTGCCTCCGCCTCCTCGAAATCTGGGGTCAGCGCGGCGAAAAGAAGGGGCTTTTACCCGCAATCGATTAGAAGCATAACTCTCGAATTCATCTCTGTCTTCGTCTTCGTTCTGATAGGCTCCCTGATATCAGGTGGTATCCTAGGAATTTTTCTTTATTTGTTAAACTTGCCGTTTCTATATCCGGCCATGCGAGTTCCCTTCTATCACCGCCGTTTTTTCGATTACCCCAAAAGTCAGGTTCCAAGGGAAGCATCGTCCGTTGTATTAGCTCCGATTGCGTATTGTTGATAAAGCTGTAAAATCATGGTTTCCGGATAGTTGAGCTGGCGAACGATAAGCGAAACAGGGTCCATTAATTCTGAACGGGCCACAAACTGTTGATTCTCAGCAGAATCCATGGTTTCGAATTGGATTCGGGCTGTCGCCATACGATCGACATCCACACAAATCCCTTGACATCTCGTATTACGACACATCCCTCCCCATGCCCCGATACAACCCTGCAACGATTGAGCCGAAGTGGCAAGCCTACTGGGATCAACATCAGACATTCGCCTCGCCCCGCTTACCGGGTGCTGGTCAGGAGAAGCTCTATGTGTTGGACATGTTTCCGTATCCCAGTGGGGATGGGCTCCACGTCGGCCATCCCGAGGGCTACACGGCGACCGACATTGTGAGCCGGGCCGCGCGGATGCAGGGGAAGGCGGTCATCCATCCGATGGGATACGATTCCTTTGGTCTTCCCGCCGAGGAGCATGCGATCCAAACGGGGACGCATCCGCGAGTCCAGACCGAGGAAAACATCGAGAATTTTCGCCGCCAGTTAAAAATGCTCGGCTTTTCCTATGATTGGAACCGCGAGCTGGCAACGACCGATATCGACTACTTTCGCTGGACCCAGTGGATTTTTCTGCAGATCTACGACACCTGGTTCGACGAACAAGCGCAGCGTGGCCGTCCGATCAGCGAACTTCCGATTCCAGCAGTGATTCGCGCCCAGGGTGATCCGGCCATTGAGGAATACCGCGATGCGCATCGGCTTGCCTATCAGAGCCATGCTCCCGTCAATTGGTGCCCGGCGCTTGGCACCGTCTTGGCCAATGAGGAGGTGATTGATGGCAAGAGTGAACGGGGCGGGCACCCGGTGATCCGAATGCCACTGCGGCAATGGAAACTGCGGATCACCGCCTACGCGGAACGCCTGGAGAAGGACCTGGCACCGCTCGAATGGCCGGAGAGTATTAAACTCCTGCAGCGCAATTGGATCGGGAGGAGTGAAGGAGCCGAGGTCGATTTCTACATTGGCGATGGGACGATGGATCCGGATGCGGCAGCTCAGTTCACTCTTACCAACCGGGAACGATCCGTCGCGGTCTTCCCAAAGCAAGCTGGTCCCGATGTTCTCCGCGTCTACACAACCCGCCCGGACACACTCTTTGGCGCAACCTATATGGTTCTCGCCCCGGAGCATCCGTTCGTCGAACGTTTGACAACTCCAGATCAGGCTGGGGCGGTCAAGGAATACTGTGACACGGCTGCCCGCAAAAGCGACCTGGACCGCACCGACCTGGCGAAGGAAAAAACCGGTGTTTTTACCGGTTCCTACGCGATCAATCCCGTCAATGGCACGTCGGTTCCCATCTGGATAGCCGACTATGTGCTGATCAGTTACGGGACCGGCGCGATCATGGCCGTTCCTGCCCATGATGTGCGGGATTACGAATTTGCCCAGCGATACGGAATCGACATTATCGCCGTCGTCGATCCTGAAGATGCGGTCTCTGCCGAGGAACGCCGTAGGATCCTGGCTGGAAAGCATTGTTTCGTTGGCGAAGGTACGGCGATCCACTCAGGCCCGTACGACGGATTATCGACGGCTGAATTCAAACAGAAGATCGCCAACGACCTGGCGGCGTCCGGTTTAGGACAATCGGCGGTCAATTACAAGCTCCGTGATTGGCTATTCTCACGTCAACGATTTTGGGGCGAACCGTTTCCGATCCTGCATGCGTTGGATGCCCACGGTGCTCCAACCGGCCGAACGAGGGCTGTGGATATCGCGGACTTGCCAATCGATCTACCGGACCTGGACGACTTCAAGCCACGCGGCCGCCCGGAACCACCACTCGAAAAGGCCCCGGCGGACTGGCTTTATGTCACGATCGACGGAACTCGATACAAACGCGAAACGAACACGATGCCCCAGTGGGCCGGTTCCTGCTGGTATTACCTGCGGTTCCTAGACCCGAAAAACGGCAAGGCACTTGTTGCTCCCGAGATCGAAAAGGCGTGGATGCCGGTCGACCTCTATGTTGGCGGGGCCGAGCATGCGGTGTTACACCTCTTGTACGCCCGTTTTTGGCACAAGGTTCTCTACGACCGCGGTATTGTCACGTCGCCGGAACCGTTCCTCAAACTCATCAACCAAGGGATGATCCTCGGCGAAGTGGAGATCACCGGTTATCTCCGGGATGACTCCGGTCAAGTTGGAACCGGCGGCGCGGTCGAATGGGTCTCGGCACATCATGTGCGGGAAAATAGGGACACCCGGTCGGGCCAGCCGGTCCGGGCAGTTAGAATCGCGCTGGGCGATGCCCAAAAACAGGACGATGGTTTTGTGCTCGCTGCCGATCCAGCGATTCGACTCGATAGCCGCGCTTACAAGATGTCCAAGAGCCGCGGCAACGTGGTCAATCCGGACGCCGTCGTTCGTGAATATGGAGCCGATTCACTGCGACTGTATGAAATGTTCATGGGCCCCCTCGAAGCGATGAAGCCGTGGGCCATGGAAGGCGTGAATGGCGTCTTCGGATTCCTGAACCGGGTGTGGCGGCTGATCGTCGACGAGCGAGCGGAATCGATGGTGCCTAGCGCCGGAGTGGTTGATGAGCCGCCGATGGAAGACGAGGATCGCGAACTCCACAAGACAATCAAGAAGGTCACTGATGACATCGCATCACTCGCATTCAACACGGCCATTGCGAAAATGATGGAATTCACGAACTTTTTCACGAAGCGCGATCGACGCCCGCGTCTGGTCATGGAACAGTTTGTGTTGCTCCTGTCGCCATTCGCGCCTCATATTGCCGAGGAGCTGTGGCAAGTGCTTGGCCATGACGATTCGCTGGCCT
>JAFGFZ010000443.1 GCA_016930815.1 Pirellulales bacterium
ACGGATCTATCGGCGATGACGGTCCCCGAGGCGTACGCGCATGGCGATATGAATCAGGACCGCGCGAACAACTTCGCCGACCTCGTACTCTTCCGAGATATTTATGACAGTTTGTATGGCCCCGGCGCTTTCAATGCCTTGGTGGCGTCGGTACCGGAACCAACGGGGATTCACCTGTTCCTTTTGGGAGGTTTGGCGCTGGTTCTGGCGGGATATAAAAAAGGTTTCCAGCGAATGTGGCGTCGCGGCGGCCAAGATCGCAGCATCCTCCAACTGCCGCGCTGCGGCAAGATGCCACAGCCACAAAATTGCGTGCATCCGTCGCGCACCGGAGTTCTTCGGCCTCTTCTTGGTCCGCGTATGATAGGATTCGTTGCCGGTTTTCTGGGTGTATTGCTAATCCCCGCGCAAGCCCCCGCGCAGCTCTTGACAGCAACCAACAACAACAGCCTGGATGCCAATGATGTCTATCAGTTGAATCTCCTCGGATTAGCGGATGGTGCCTTGGTTAATATTGACCGGACGCATGTATTTTACAATCTACCGCTCGAACTGCAGGGAATCGATTACGTGCTGACGGCCAACGACGATAAGACAGCGACGGCTGCGGCTCCAGCCTTTTCCGTCGACCTGACATTTATCGAGGGAACGACATTGTACCTATCGATTGACAGCCGGGTTGGTGATGACAATGACGACAATGGGCCCACCCTCGGCAACGGGATCATGGATTGGGTTCTTACTCAAGGCTGGGTCGATACGGGGCTTACCTGGTATAAAGAAAATGAATATCCCGATGTCCCATTCCATGTCTACGAGCTAACGCCCGCGGGGACATCGCATACGTTCTACGAACAAAACAACGGCGGGACTCGGAATATGTACAGTATCGCCGGCCGCGGTGAGGGGCCGATCAGCCCAACCCTGCTCGTGAACACCGACACCGGAGAAATCACAATTTCGAATAGCACCAAGTTGACTTGGAACCTCAATTATTACGAGATTACCAGCGAATCGGGATCACTCGATCCGGGAGCCTGGAACAGCCTCGCCGATCAAAATCTGGACTCGATTGGCCCCGGTGCCGGTGAAAGTTGGGTTGAAGCTGGCGGGAGCGATTCAGAGATCCTTTCCGAATTTTTCACGCTTGGCGCCTCGGCTCTCGCACCGGACGAAATGATTAGCCTCGGTTTTGGCTACAATCCTCAAGGGGCACAAGATATTAAGTTCCTATTTGCAATCGACGGAGGAACGTCGCTCCGAGAGGGTGTTGTCGAGTATGTCACGGGTGGCGACATCGCCGACTTCAATGCGGATGGTGATGTGGATGGCGCCGACTTCCTGGTCTGGCAAATAGGATTCGGTACCATGAGCGGCGCTACCCGAGCCGAAGGGGATGCCAATGGGGACGGAGCCGTCAATAATGCCGATCTTTCCATTTGGAAAAGCCAATTCGGGATGAGTGGTGCATCCGCCCAGGGCTTGACTAGTACCAGCGTGCCCGAGCCGGGTGCTCTTGATTTGATCGGCCTGTTCATGGGCGGGCTTCTAATTGTTTTTTTACGTCAAACGAAAGGAAAACGAGCCATGGATATCCTTCGGATCCGCACGATCGCTGGCTGTTGGGTGATTGGGATACTCACCCAGGCCGCGCTAGCCGATTATACGCTCGACCGACTGTACTTGATGGGGGATGATGATGGTGTTAGCGCGAATAGTGCCGTTTCTGTAACCGACGATTCCGCAGGCGTGTCGCTCGACCATCTTTGGGCCTATCAAGTAGCCAGCGGGAACAGTCCGATTTATGTCGACACGAGTAGCCGCCCGCAAGCCGATCTGAATGAATTGGGTATCCGGTTCGATGCGGTGCAAGAGCACTACCTCGATGGACCCCGGCTCGGCCTGCCGGATACATCAATTGCCGCTTCGATTGAGGACTATGCTGGCATCTCGAACCGCGGATTTCAGCTTTGGGTCAAACCGGCCGTTGCGGGAGTTGGAAACCTGCAACAAGACATTGTCATGGATACCGAGCAGCACGGATTCGGTATCACTGCGGACGGTAATTGGTTCATGCAGTATGGTGGCAACGCCTACGATAGTGGTATCACGGTTACCGCAGGCGAATGGTACCATGTCATGGTTGTCCGGCCGTATGGTTCTTCCGGTTCGGACTCAGGTGCCCGGATGTATGTCAATGGCATTGCCGTCGCCGCCATGAGCGGCGATTATACGGGCACAGACCAGACCAACTTGGCAATCGGCGTGAGGACCTATGAAAGTTTCCCAGTAGAGCCATACCATTTCTTCAGCGGGATTGTCGATGACCTGGAAATGTTCGTCCTAGGTACCACGACTAGCGATCCGCCCACCGTTCTCGGCACATTCAACCTGGGTGAAGACAACGCCTATATCGCCACCCAACTAACCGGAGTGGCTGGCGATGTCAACCAGGATAATTTGTTAAACGATAGTGATATCGATGCCTTTGTCGCGGGGTGGAAACATAAGAACCTTGTCAACAATATTGCGGTTGGCGATTTGAATACAATCACCATGGGCGACTTGAATTGGAACGGCATCACCGAGCTCGGTGATGCCTTCATCCTGCACGAGGCACTCCTCGAAGCCGGCATGGGCGGCCTTGATTTCAGGCTCCTAAGCGGTGTCCCGGAACCAGCGTCGTGTCTGCTCCTTCTAGTAGCCATGCCGGCCTGGATTGGAATGAAAAGGCACGGTTACCTGTGAACGGAGAAGTCATGTGATCCGTAGAGCGAAATTGCAGCGGAAATTCCAGCATGGGAGGAAATCAAGATCCATTCAATCGATAAGCCATTTCCCCTTGGGCTTGGAACGACTCGAGCCACGGATGGTCTTATCGACAACTCCTCTAATCACCGAATTCATGGCGTCTAACGATGCCACACTCACGGATTACGCCGGTGACTATCCTGATTGGATCGAGATCCATAATCCGACGGAATCGCCGATCGACCTGGCCGGCTGGTACCTGACCGATGCGTCGACGGACCTGACACGCTGGCAGTTTCCCAGCGCCCCTGTATCGGTTCTCGATCCGGACGAATATTTGGTCATTTTTGCATCTTCCAAAGACGGCGAACCCGACATTCCGGACACGGAACTGCACACGAATTTCAGTTTAAACGCGGGCGGCGAATACCTCGGGCTGGTGATGCCGGATGGCTACACGATAGTCCATGAATACGCTCCAATCTACCCTAAGCAGCTAACGGATATCTCCTATGGCGCTGACGGTAAAGTCGAAATCGACGATTCGTTCATTGGCGAGGGTGCCGGTGCCGCGATGCTGATTCCTACGGATGGTTTGCTCGGCACAAGCTGGACCGGCGGCCAGCCTTTTGACGATAGCAGTTGGCAAGATATTGAGATTGGCGTCGGGTATGATGTGAATTCGCAAGGAACGACGCACCTGTTGAGCGCGACGAATAACAATAGCATCGATCCAAACGACGTTTATGTACTGCATTCAGGCAGCCTATTCGATGGGGAAGTCGTGAACATCGACCGAACCCATCTTTTTGCGAATCTTCCCATAGAGCTTCAGGGCCTCGATTATGTCTTAACAGCCAACGATGACAAGCTAGCTGGCCCAGGATTTTCTGTCGACTTAACATTTGATCCCGGAACAACGCTCTATTTATCAATTGACAGCCGGGTGGGAGACAACAACCAATACGACGGACCGACTCTAGGAAATGGAGTCATGGATTGGGTCTTGACACAAGGGTGGACAGATACCGGTCTCACCTGGAACAAAGCGAATGAGACAGCCACTCCTTTCCATGTCTATAGCCTGACTCCAATGGGAACGTCCCATACATTTTATGAACAAAACAATGGCGCCGCCCGAAATATGTACAGTATCGCCGGAGGTACTTCTCAATCGGGAAACTTATATGAGGGTCTGATTACTACCAATCTTGAAGAATTGATGTATGACCAGACGACCACGGTCTATCTTCGGATTCCTTTCGATGTCGCTGATCCGAATGTCTTCTCGCTGCTAACACTGAACATCCACTACGATGATGGTTTCGTGGCCTACCTGAACGGCGTGAAGATTGCGGAACGGAACGCGCCGCCCGATCCCTCCTTCGATTCATTTGCATCCGCATCCCATCCTGACACCCAGGCATTGATCCCGGAACCGATCGACGTTTCCGCCCATTTGGGGGATCTGGTTAGCGGCGAAAACATCTTGGCGATTCATGGCCTGAACGTCGATTCGACCAGCACCGATTTCCTGATCCTGCCGTTCTTAACGGCCACACGGACGATGGTCAGCCCCGCGACCTACTACACGACGCCAACTCCCGGCGAGATCAACGTGCCCGGGGCGTTGGGACTCGTTGGCGACACCGAATTCAGCATGGACCGGGGCTTCTACGACGCGCCGTTTTCAGTCGAAATCACGACCGATACCGCGGAAGCAGAAATCCGTTACACACGTGACGGCTCCATTCCAACAGCGACAACCGGCTTGGTTTACACGGAACCGATCATGATCGCATCAACGACTATTCTGCGGGCGGCGGCATTCAAGCCAGGCTATCTTTCCACGAATGTCGACACGCAAACCTATCTCTTCCTTGACGACGTTTTCCAGCAGAACGAAACCTTCGGCATCGATGGAACCGGCCTGGCGCCCTATGCCGCATGGGGCCATTCCGGGCCGGACTGGGAAGTC
>JAFGFZ010000444.1 GCA_016930815.1 Pirellulales bacterium
GACTTCCCAGTCCGGCCCGGAATGGCCCCATGCGGCATAGGGCGCCAGGCCGGTTCCATCGATGCCGAAGGTTTCGTTCTGCTGGAACACGTCGTCAAGGAAGAGATAGGTTTGCGTGTCGACATTCGTGGCTAGATAGCCCGGCTTGAACGCCGCCGACCGCAGAATGGTCGTTGATGCGATCATGATCGGTTCCGTGTAAACCAAGCCGGTTGTCGCCGTTGGAATGGAGCCGTCACGTGTGTAACGAATTTCCGCATCCGCGGTATCGGTTGTGATTTCGACTGAAAAGGGCGCGTCGTAGAAGCCCCGGTCCATGCTGAATTCGGTGTCGCCGACGATCCCCAACGCACCGGGCACGTTGATGGCGCCGGGAGTTGGCGTGGTGTAGTAGGTCGCCGGGCTGACCATCGTCCGAGTGGCCGTTAAGAACGGGAGGATCAGGAAATCGGTGCTGGTCGTTTCGATATTCAGACCGTGGATTGCCAGGATATTTTCGCCAGCGACCAGGTCCGCCAAATGGGCGGAAACGTCGATCGGTTCCGGTATCAATGCCTGCGTGTCGGGATGGGACGCGGATGCAAATGAATCGAAGGAGGGATCGGGCGGCGCGTTCCGTTCCGCAATCTTCACGCCGTTCAGGTAGGCCACGAACCCGTCATCGTAGTGGATGTTCAAGGAAAGTAGTGAGAAAGCACTCGGATCAGCGACATCAAACGGAATGCGAAGATAGGCCGTGGTCGTCTGTTCATACATGGATCCTTGGAGATTGGTTTCGATCAGGCCTTCATAGGCGCCGCCGAGCCGCTCGATTTGAAGGCCGCTCAATGGGACTTCCCTGTCACTGGCCTGGCTACCGTCGAACAGCACGATGATATCACTGATTCCATCAGACGTGATTGTGTAGGTGGCGCTTGTACTGATGACCTCGGATGTCGTCAAACCTTTCACCCCGCCGGCAATGATATTGGCATTGGCCCGAATGGCCTGCTCCATGTTGGTGCCCGTTGCGTCGGTAACAAAAATCCGAATGGACTCGCATTGGTTAAAATCAGCATCCATGTGGTACGACGTTACGCTGTAAATGCCCTCCGGCAAGCTTCCCAATGTCACGCGGATGATTCCCGCATTGTTTTTGACATGATCTTCGCCCAAGGCGACCAGGGCATCGTCCGGACCATTCCCTCGGTCTCGCCAATCGAGTTGCCCAACGGAACTTCCCACTTGGTTTTTGTTGTCGATGGTGATCGTAAAGGGATCGCCCGTGTCGGACTGGAGCTCCGTTGTCGGCAAGTTGGCGCCATTGCCAGTGGAACCGGCTCCAACGGCCCCCGGTTCGATTCGCTGCCCGAGAAGGCCTACGTCGATGAGTGAGTAGAGCCAGTTCGTGCTGCCCTCTGTATCGTAACCGACTCCCAGTGTCCCATGCTGCCAGGTACTGTCATCGAAGGGCTGCCCGCCGGTCCAAGTGGTACCGAGCGAACCGTCCGTGGGTACCAGAATCGCCACGCCGGCACCCTCGGCAATGAAAGAATCATCAATCCCAAGATCACCGCCGGCACCGTAGGAGATGTCCGTCAGCTGTCTCGGGTAAACAGGCGCGTATTCGTGGACAATCGTCTCACCATCCGGCATCACCAGGCCGAGATATCCGCCGTCCGCGTCGAGATTGAAATTGGTGTGAAGTTCCGATGCGGGAATACTTGGATCGCCATCTTTGGATGACGCGAAGACGACCAAATACCTCCAATCATGTTGATAAGGCCATGGTTGAGCACGCTAGTGCATAGATCACCCATGGAAATATATTTCTAATCGTTCCTGCCATTTGCAGTTTGCATGGAACCAAGAAACCCGGCTTTTACAAAAAGCCGGGCTTCTTCTTTGTTGTTATTATTGTGGGACAGGCCATAAGATTCGGCCCGGAAACAATCTTTCCAACAGGTGCTCCGCGGGAAAGCCCAAGTTTTGCGAAAAGTACGAAAAGGCTCATGTTCTTGCCCGGAAGATAGTCTATTTTCCTAGTCCAAGAGCTGTCACCCATCATATTTGTGTGAATATTTAATACAAGACCTTTCATTAAAAAACAAATTGGATTTCCCATTCGGAGCCGGAATCGATCGTGAGTAGAAAGTCATAAGTCATTGATAGAAAAAGACATCCGGCCCATTGTCGCGGCGCCTCTTTGAGAGGCCGGTTCCCAGTCTCAAAGAGACGGGGCAAGACCAGGAAGATTTTCGATAAAATTGCATGGACAGGTCCGAAGACTTGTCCACAACGGAAGGCGAGCGCGGTAAATGGTCCTACTAGAGGGATAGAAGGTACTGGATCAAATCTTCGATTTGTTCTTGATTGAGATGGCATGTCTTGCCATGCGCGTCGGTTCGATTTTTATCGACGAGGACTTCCTGGAGCGATGCGGCGGATCCGTCATGCAGGTAAGGGGCTGTTCGGTAGATTTCAATCAGTGAGGGCGTGTCAAAAATGGCCGCCTGATCGATTAGCCCTCGCGTGCCCACATCATGCTGTTTCTGATCTGTCAGGAGAGGGCCGGTGTGGCATTTCGCACATTGCGTGGTTTCCGAGAGAAAGATTCCTTTTCCCCGTTCTGCGGACGCGGTGAGGTTCCCGTTGGGATCCAAGTAGGGGCTCGGTTCGGGCACCAGGGAGCGGAGATAGACCCCGACAGCCTCGACATCGCCCGGTTCCGGCTGGCGCATCTGGAAGAAAAAGCCTTTTTGAATGGCGTGGATCATGTCCTCTCGGACGCCGCGCCACATCATGGGTGGTGTTTGATCCGCTTGAAGCAACGATTTGGCATTTTTGGGATTGCCAATTCCGTCGTTGAGGAGGTCCCAATTCATGCCGTCGGCTCGGCCATTGTTGGGATGGCAGGTGCCGCAGCTCATCCATTGCTGAAAACATTGGGTGCCGTCATGAAAAATCAATTCGCCCAGGCGGGCTAGATCCGGATCGCGAGATTGGCCTAAGGATATCGTGTGGGCTATCTGCCAACTGGCCGTGTCGACAATGAGGACCGAGCCTGAATAATACATGCCGATTGCCAATCTTTTGCCATCGGGAGCCAGACTGATTCCACGCGGGCCCTTTCCATCCAGTTGCTTCTTGACGATCAAGTCGGCGCTATGCAAGGCGGCGAGATCATTGACCAGGCCACCGCGTTCGTTGGGATCCTGCTTGATCCGGAGCCAGATACTTTCGGATCCGGGCGAATAGGGTTGTTTCTGGGCAAGAGGGTGCTTGTCCGGGAGTTTCCCAGCGAGGTATTCGTGAAGGGTTGCCAGTTCGATTCGGGCCAATTGATGGCCACCACTGATCGAGAGATAGAGCCGATTTCCATCCGGATCCAGAGCCATTCCCCACGGATCGGCCGCCCCTTCCATCGGATGATCGAGTAACAGGGTTGCTACGAGTTCGCGCTGGCCCAGATCGATCAAACTCAGCCCATTCGTATTGATCCAGCCGCGTGCCACTTGGGTTGTGGGTAAGCTGGTGCGACCGACCGTATGGGCAACATAAGCCCATCTCCCGTCGGCACTTGTCAGGACTTTTCGAACCGAGGACGAACCGGCCGGCAGTTTCACGGTGGTGACGGGTGTTCGAGTTATTAAATCGATCAGGCTGATCTCAGCGGCGTGTTGGGGATCGGTTGCTCGCCCCGCCGGAATGAGATGACTGACAACTGCCAGCGATTCATCGGACGTGAGCGTGATGGAAAACGGTTCTCCCGGCACGGCAATCCAGGCGAGTTGGTTGCCCGTTTCCAAGTCCAGGATAGAAACGGAGTGCGTGGCGTTGTTCGCGGATAGGAGCAGGCCCGATTTCGGTGCGACCGCCACTTCGATCGGGCGCAGTCCGACGGTGAAACGGCGAACGACCAGTCCCGCTTGAGGATCGATTTCGGCCACGGATGCCGCATTGTATTCCGCCACATAAACGAATGGACGATCCACGGGCCATGCAACTCCGGTTGGTTCGCCTTCCAGAGGAATATGCCGGATCACTTGACATGCGTCCGGATCGATGAGTGTCAATACGCCGGCTGTCCGATCCGAGACGGCCAACATCTTGCCATCCGGAGAATAAGCCACACTGTAAGGCGAACGGTACGGATGTTCCGCGGCGGTTGTCGAGGCGATGTACCAGATTGCCAACCACAGGAAGCGACACTTGAAAAATGGATACATATCAGTGAAAGGGGAAAAAGAAGGAATCTTGGTACAAAGCGGATCGGCGGGCCAGCTTCTGGATTGTATCGTCCAGGGTGAATCGGGCACTAGTGCTAAGGAAACATCGTTCCGGCCGGTGGAACATGCGGCAGCTGGCGTGACCATGAAATCAACATAGCAAACCGGAGAAGTGGCCGTCTATTGGATTCCATGATCCATTTGGCAAATGCGGGACCCGGTATTGTATCACAGAATGAATTGCATAGGATATATGCTGTTGTGGTTTGTTACGGAGTTGGTTTCTTCCAGATGAGAGGAATAGCAAGATGATTCCAATGCGACGTCGATGGGTGCCGGTAATGATTCTGGCGTTAGGAACCGTCTGGGCCACTGTTGCCGGAGCACAAAATCCCGAACGCGGGGAGCGCGGCCCGCGCTTGGGCCTTGAACGAGGTAGTTTTCTTGATCTATTAGGACGTGAAAAACTGCAACAAGAACTCAACCTATCGGAAGATGAAATTGCCTCGATCAGAGAGATGCGGGAGGCGATCCGAAACGAATTCCGGGAGAAAATGGCGGAGCTTCGGAATCTCCAAAATCCAGGGGAACGGCGGGCGAAGAGAGCTGAAATGAATAACGTACTCGATGAGAAAGTTCATGAACGAATCCGGGAACTCTTATCGAGGGAGAAAATGATGCGGTTGTATCAAATCCGGCTCCAAGTCCGTCCCGTGGTGGTTAGCTTGAGCCATGAGTTCATGGCACGCAGACTCGAACTCTCGGACGAGCAAAAGAATGGGCTGGCCGAAATTATCAAAGAGATGGAGGCAAAGCAGGCTGAATTGGGTGGCCGGACGCGCGGCCTCAGTCAGGAACAACGAAGAGAAATCATGCAAAAAAACAGGCAGGTCCGCGCTGAAGCGGATCAAAAGGCGATTGAATTGCTGACCCCCGAGCAGAAAGAAAACTTTGAAAAGATGAAAGGCGAAAAGTTCGAACTGCCAACGCGTCGCAACCGGCAGCAGAATACGTAACGTTCGTCGTTTAGAGACTAAGGAGGCCATCGGCCGCGTTGGGAGCATGAATGTGAAAGCGTTGGTTAAAAAGCATGATTCGCCCGGATTATGGCTCGAAGACGTTCCAGAACCCCAAATTGGGATCAATGATGTCTTGATCCAGGTGGATCGGACGGGGATCTGTGGCACGGATCTGCATATCTACAATTGGGACGCGTGGGCCCAGAAAACCATTCCCATTCCAATGGTCGTCGGCCATGAATTTGTTGGGATGATCGTCGACGTCGGCTCGAATGTCAAGGATTTCAGGAAAGGCGATATTGTCAGTGGTGAGGGGCACGTCGTCTGTGGGCGGTGCCGGAACTGCCTCGCCGGGAGGCGGCATTTGTGCCGTGATACGATGGGAGTCGGCGTCAACCGGCCAGGTGCGTTTGCTGAATTTCTGTCCCTGCCCATGACCAATGTCTGGCACCTGGATCCATCGATTCCAGCCGACATCGCGGCGATCTTCGATCCGTTTGGAAACGCGGCCCATACCGCTCTTTCATTCAAGGCATTGGGTGAGGATGTCCTCATCACGGGGGCTGGCCCGATCGGTATCATGGCCGCGGCGATCGTACGCCATGCCGGTGCCCGCCATGTGGTGATTACCGATATGATTCCTTACCGCCTGGAACTCGCCCAGAAGATGGGCGTGACCCGCGCGGTCCACGTCCAAGAAAAGGACTTGGCCGATGTGCAGAAGGAATTGGGAATGAAAGAAGGATTCGATATCGGCCTCGAAATGTCCGGGAATCCAGCCGCGTTTCGTGACATGCTCAAGAACATGTGCCACGGCGGCAAGATTGCCATGCTGGGGATCCCATCCTCCGAAATGGCGATCGACTGGACAACCGTCGTTTTCAACATGCTCACCATCAAGGGAATCTACGGCCGTGAAATGTACGAGACCTGGTACATGATGACGAGCATGCTTCAAAGCGGCCTGGATATATCGCCTGTGATCACACACCGCTATCCGTATCACGAATTTGAAAAAGGCTTCGAGGCCATGAACAGCGGTAATTCAGGCAAAGTCATCCTGCACTGGTCAAACCAAAATTGATTGTATGGACATGCCCGTGCAACGCTCCGATGGGAGGAGAGGAACATTTCCTTGAGTGTCTTCACGGCGTCCCCGATCTGATCTGGTTCCGGGTAGATCCACGGCATGGATTGCAATCAACGGCATGGGACTTCGGAGCTATTCCAGATCGTCATCCGTTGGCAACGGCTTGTCTTTCGTTTCCGGAGCCCAGATGAGGACCACCAATCCCAACAAGTAGACGCTGGCCAACACGACGGAAACAGATCGGAAAACTTCCGTGAAGCCGATGCGCGTGAAAGCCTCCCGGATCGGGATCCTGCAGAGGATGACGACGGCGGCAAGGATTCGGCCAACATTATAGCAGAATCCGGTCCCCGTGCTCCGCAGCCGAGTGGGGAAGAGTTCCGGGAAGTAGATGGAATATCCTCCAAAGACGCTGAGCGTCGCGAATCCAAGTACCGGCAGCATGACATAGACATGCCATTCCCTGGTCAGGAAAATAAAAACGCCGGACACGACCAGCCAGCAGAAAATGAATGCTCCAGCAAACGCTACTTTACGGCCCAATCGCGTGGCGACGTAGGTGAAGGTGATCATGCCAAAAAGAGCTCCCACATCCTGCAGGAGCGTTCCCATGGCCTTGACCTTGTCCTTGTCATTTGGTGAGAGTTCTTGCAGCGCTTCGCCAATCAATTCTGGCGAGTAGAATCCGACGCCCCACAGGCCGATCACACCGATCACGGCCAAGGCGACACCTACCAGCGTATTCCGCCGCCACCGCGGTACGCCAAACAGGCTTTTGATATCACCAAGCTCGCGTTCCAGATTGTCGGAGGCCAACTGACGCGCCTCCTTCCAGGCATCGGGTTCCCGGATCGATCGCATGATGAAGACAACCAGAATCGCTGGGAGAACACCGATCATGAACAGGATGCGCCATCCCGAAATGAGTTCATCGCCCGTAATTCCCCAAAGGTCATAGCCTTCGGAAGCTCGGACAATAAATCGTGCGATAAAAGAGCCGGTGATATTGCCGACTGCCGACAATGCTTGAAACAAGCCTAGCGCGGAAGCCCGGGCATGCGTAGGCATCGTTTCCGCAATCAGAGTTGCCGCCGTGGCAAACGCGCCACCAATTCCACACCCCATCAGGAACCGATAGACACAGAAGTCCCAGAGACCGATCGAAAGGCCTGATAGCCCGGTAAACACTGAATAGACGGCAATGGCGATCGATAATGTCTTAACGCGCCCGAGTCGATCGCCGTAGATACCGAACACAAAACCGCCCACTGCCCAGCCGACCACCATCAACGCGGTCACGATGTCACCGAACGCGTCAGCGCGGTCTTTCATCTCAGAGTCATACACGGCATCCAGCCCGTCCTTCACGCGACGTCTCATTTCCTCTTCTCGGTTATCCATCTTGAATGTTCCAGCATCCATCTCAGCCTGAATCGCCGCGGAAACGTTCTTCTCCAGCTGCGGCCTGAGTTCTTTTTCACGCGCATTCCAACCGGTCAACTCCTTGACGGCTGGAGCCCTCGATAAGACGAAAATCCGCTGATCCATGCAGTCGAACATCCAGCTCATGACGCCAATTGCCAGGACCCACCAGTGATATTTTGACAGGCCCTGGTACCAACGTAACGGTCGCGCGCCGTGGTTCGCCATGCATGATCTCCTTGCACTTGGCCCGTCTCGTTTCTGAATCGAACCGTTGGTGCAACGGGGGGAAATGGATAAGTACCTGTCCCAAAATTGGCTCCCCTCGCCCCGCTTGCGGGGAGAGGGCTGGGGGAGAGGGGTTTTGGGATAAGCTCTAAGACGAAGAAATATAGAAACTAATCGGCGAAGGATTCAAAGTCAACACCCTTGGCAGCAAAGGAACTCGGGCAAGGCCATAGAGCGCCCATTTGAACTGAATCAAGCAATCCCCTATCCCGACTCTCTTCCACGATGGGCCGTTGAAGTGCATTCGGGAAAAACTGGTCTTTTGTAGGATTTCGGAATATCTTAGGTTTCCGGCATGACGCGCAGCGCAAGATTGCAAGCACGCATTCGCATGATTTGTTGCCGGCACGGCGAAGAGCTGGATGATACCGCACAAGCCGACGATGCGAAGTCCGTCCATCTGCAGAGAAGAACTCGCCTCGCTTCCTGCCGCTTCATGCATTTTTTCAATACCTCCTCCATGATCCGAGCGACTCCAGGATACGATCCAGATGCAGCATCGATCCTCCGTCTGACAGGATTTCTAGCGGGCAATGGTCAAGGCAATCGCACTGGATGGACGATTGCCTGTCGATCATTAAGAGAAGAGTGCAAGTCAACCAAGGAGGCCGAGGAAACAGAGAACTCTTCCTCCGTTTTCTTCGTTCCCATATGTTCATTCTTTGATCGATTTAGAATAATCTATTTCAAGAATGGAATGATACCTTCTTCCCTGTCACGACCGATTTGGATAGAGTTATCAATGTGCTCTTTGCTGCAAATGTTACGATCCGTGATCTTTTGGAGTTTCAGTCTATCACATGCCCGCATGGTGCGAGCATGTATGGAAGCCCGCTAGGTTGCGGGTTTGGCACGCGTTGGGATGCTTCTCATGGACAGACTGATTTTGGTTGAGACTGCGAGGAATCATGATTCATCACCAATTAATCGCAATGCGCGTTGGTCTTTATGGAAGACGCAATCCATCGTCTCAATATGGATATTGTGGAACAATTGCTACGCGGTCCTTCCGATAACTATCGATTGGCCAGTGAATAACGCGGTGGCTCAACCAGTGGAGTCCGTGATTCCAGAGCCACCTATTCCCTGTTTGGTCACCCCGCGGGAATTGGAACGCACCGGCTTTCAAGAAGCTGGCGCGTACCGTGAACGTTCCGATCTCCGTACGGATTTCGTCATGGCATATGGCGTGGACGCATCGATTCAGAAAAGACTCGCGAGATGGCACGAGGCGGGCTATGTGCCCCATGTCATGACCGGCGTCGCGTGGGGGAATTACCAGGATTATCTTGATGGGAAAGTGGATGGGCAATCCCACTGGGATGAGAGTCAGATGGCGGCCGATGGGACTCGAATCCTCCACGGCCCGACGGTACCCTACATGGTTCCATCGGTGGCATTCAGCAAATACCTAGAAAACGGCGTCCGCCGGGCGATTGATGCAGGGGCGATCGCCGTCCACCTCGAAGAACCTGAATTTTGGGCCCATGCCGGATTCAGCCCGGCGTTCCAACGGGAATGGCAAATCTACTACCGCGAACCGTGGAAACGCCCAGATTCGAGTGTGGATGCCCAATATCAAGCCAGCAAACTGAAGTACTATCTGTACCAGCGGACACTCGATCGACTCTGCACGGCAATGAAAGAGTATGCGCTGGTGAACCACCAGAGGGAGGTCCGATTCTATGTACCGACCCATAGTCTGTTGAACTATGCCCAATGGAAAATTGTCAGCCCGGAGTCTTCCCTCCTCGATTTGCCTGGCATCGATGGCTATATCGCCCAGGTCTGGACTGGAACGGCACGCACTCCCAACATTTATGCAGGTCACCTAACGGAAAGAACATTTGAGACGGCATACCTTGAATATGGTGTGATGCAGGAACTCGTTCGCGGAACGGATCGGCGAATGTGGTTTTTGCACGATCCAATTGAAGACAATCCACGGCACGATTGGGCCGATTATCGGGCCAATTATATCAGCACCTTGGTTGCATCGTTACTACACCCCGATATATGGCACTACGAGGTATCTCCATGGCCAGGACGTGTGTTTCACGGGCGATACCCTCTCGATAGCGAAGATGCAACCGAAATCCCTCCCGATTACGCGACAACTCTGGCGGTTGTATTCAACCAGCTCAGAGATATGCATCAAACACATATCGATTACGGCTCCATGACCGATGGCATCGGCGTGTTCCTATCCGACTCGGCCATGTTCCAGCGAGCGGAACCGGCAATGAATGCCGGCGTGGCCTTGGACCAGAAGGATATCACCCGCGCGACAAGCCAAGAAGTGGACATGCTCAGCGGATTCTATGGCTTGGCGTTGCCCCTCCTAAAACATGGCATTCCCGTCCGTCCTGTTCAACTGGATAACCTGGCGCGAAGTCCAGGGTACTTGGATCACTATCGAGTCCTGATCATGAGTTATGAATTCATGAAGCCGATGAATCCGGGGCTCCATCTTGTCCTGGCCCAATGGGTAAACCGGGGCGGGACACTGATTTATGTTGGTGCCGATACGGATCCGTTCCATTCCGCCCGCGATTGGTGGAACCAAGGGATGCGTAAATACAATAGTCCAAGCGGACATTTGTTCGAATTATTAGGCATCGATTCGCAGGCACCGACCGGTGAATATCCGTGTGGGAAAGGAGTCGTTCTTGTCGAACGGTGCCATCCAGCCATATTTTCCAGGTCGATCGGCGCTGCCAAACAACTCCGGTCCCTCGTGCGGCGCGGAATCGAAGCGGCGGGCGGCAAGATGCTGGAGCAGAACTATCTATGCTTGCGGCGAGGACCCTATATCGTGGCAGCCGTTCTAAGCGAATCAATCCACGAGACACCCTGGCAGATCACCGGGCGATACCTCGATCTGTTGGATCCGAACCTGATCGTTCGGAAATCGATATCCCTGCCACCGGGAAAGCAGGCATGGCTGTTGGATCTGGACCGTGTGCGTGGCCCGCGCCCCTTGCTGCTGGCAGCCGCTGGACGCGTGGAAACTTGGGACGTCCATGACGCGACTTTGCAGTATACAATATCCTCGCCAAAAGGAATTCCGGTCACTACAAGAATCCTGCTGGATCAAGCACCTGAAAGAATCGAAATCGATGGCATATCACACAATGATTTACGCTGGGATCAAGATTCAAGAACGTTGCTTATCAAGCACCCTGGCCAACCGGATCCGGTGACGGTGCGCGTGGAGATGCACGGTCAATAAATCGCTAGTAGCCTTCTCGAAGTGACAATTTGGAGCTGATCTCATGGCCAGAATAATCCCCATTTCATCGTGGCATTGGATGGTGGCGGCAATTTCTGAAAGTATGTTTTTCCTATGGATCCCAGGGCACGTGTTCGGTGCCAAGGATCATGCCGCGGTCGGCGCTGAAATTCGTATCCCGGCGTCGACGGCTTATCTGGATCCGGATGGTCGTGGCGCGCGTGTCTCGGACCGATCCGGAATCACCGGCTGGAAGGATCCGGAAGTGAAAGTGCTCTGGTTCGGCCAGATCAAAACGCCAGGACAACTCGAATGTGCCATTCAAATCCGGTTGGACCAAGGCACAACATCCAAGCTCCGCCTCACGGTCGCAGGCCAATCTCGGGAGACCCAGGTGACTGGCACCGGCAAGGAGGAAGTGACCACGGCTGATTTTGGCCTATTCCATATTCACGAGGCCGGCTATCAACGTTTTCTATTGGAGTCGCTCAATGAACCGGAGACACCAATAGGTGATTTGGATGCGCTCCTTCTTTCAGGCCCTGCCGCCCAGAACGCCCACTTCAATCGAAAGCCGCGCCGCAATGCGGCGTCGGTCCATCTGGTGTATCCAGTTCCAGAGGATACCGATATCGCCGCGTTTTATTGCGAGGTCACGGCGATTGAAGATCCACTTGGGACATTCTATATGGCATGCGGCTGGCACCGTGGCTATTTCGGCATGCAAGTGAATGGCCCGGAAGAGAGGCGAATTATCTTTAGTGTTTGGGATAGTGGTGGGGAGGCACACGACCGGGGTAAGGTGGATAAAGCAGATCGCGTTGGGCTGGTTGCCAAAGGGGACGGAGTCGTTACGAATCCGTTCGGTGGCGAAGGGACAGGCGGGCACAGCCACCTGGTTTATCATTGGAAAACCGGAGAAAAACAGAAGTTCTTAGTTCAAGCGAAACACGATGATGCCACCCATACGACCTATTCGGGATTCTACTTCCGGCCTGATCAGCAAGAGTGGATGCTGATTTCCAGTTGGCGGGCACC
>JAFGFZ010000445.1 GCA_016930815.1 Pirellulales bacterium
ATGTCACAACATCGAATAGGACGCGACGAAATCATGCATGATTCGGAGCAAATCGACAATGTCTAGCGAATTTGGCTAGAAAAAATCCTTCACGGCGTTGCCCGTTGGGGTTTTGGGGATATGACCTTATTAAACATTCATTGATTGAAAAGCTGGAATAAGTCTATCCCGTTGAGGTTTTATGGGATATTCTGCGCGTTGCCTTCTCCTCTGCGGTGCTCTGTGTTCCCGGCGTGCTCTGCGTTCAATTAAAGAAACCGGGCAAGAGGGCCGCAAGTTTCTTTGAAATACCCCCAGTGACGAAATCCGTTTTAGATGTCACAATTGGAAGGTTGTGGCCCAGACCGGTCTACTGATGATTACGGCATCACGAAGAAATCCGGCCGCTTTGGAGTCATCGAATTCTTGCTGGATTTCGGGTTAAACGTAAAACGGAACCATCGATAGGAGGTGGACATCGTGCCTACTGATACTGCTGTTAAGAGGGACCCTGCTGTCAAAACGGACACTGCTGTCAAATATGTGACGGTTGACGGGAATGAGGCAGCCGCTTATGTCGCCCACAAGACGAACGAAGTCATTGCGATCTACCCGATCACACCCGCGTCTCCGATGGGCGAATTTGCCGACAGCTGGTCGGCCAAGGGGATCCGGAATATCTGGGGTGTCGTACCGGACGTGATCGAGTTGCAGAGCGAAGGCGGGGCGGCCGCGTCGTGCCATGGGGCCCTGCAGGCAGGTTCCCTGACGACGACTTTCACCGCGTCGCAGGGCCTCCTCTTGATGATCCCGAACATGTTCAAGATCGCCGGCGAATTGCTGCCAACCGTCTTTCATATTTCAGCGCGTACCGTTGCAACCCATGCCCTCTCGATTTTTGGCGATCATAGCGATGTCATGTCGGCCCGCAGCACGGGCTGGGCGATGCTTGCTTCCAATTCCATCCAGGAAATCCACGATTTGGCTTTGATTGCCCAGGCGTCGACATTGAAAGCCAGGGTGCCGTTTCTCCACTTCTTTGATGGTTTCCGGTCCTCGCATGAGGTCAATAAGATCGCCCAGCTCCCGGACAATGTCATCCGGGCGATGATCGACGAGCCGAGTGTTGCGGCCCACCGCAGCCGGGCGATGACTCCCGATAAGCCAGTCCTTCGCGGGACCGCGCAGAATCCGGACGTTTTCTTCCAGGCTCGGGAGGCCTGTAATCCGTACTACGACGCGGTTCCGGAGATCGTACGCCAGGCCATGGATCGGTTCGCCGAACTGACGGGCCGTTCGTACCATTTGTTCGATTATATCGGCGCGGAGGATGCGGATCGGATCCTGGTCTTGATGGGTTCCGGGGTCGGAGCGGCCGAAGAGGCAGTCCAGAACCTGAACGCGGTTGGCGAGAAGGTTGGCTTGATTAAAGTCCGGCTCTTCCGGCCCTTTGACATCCGAGCTTTCATCCAGGCCATCCCACCGACCGTACGGAACATTGCGGCTCTGGACCGGACCAAGGAGCCGGGCTCGATTGGTGAGCCGCTTTACCAGGATGTTCTCACGGCGCTCGTTGAAGCGTGGGCATCCCGATCCGGAGCCAGCCAGGCGCTACCCCGAGTCCTCGGCGGGCGGTATGGGCTCTCTTCCAAGGAATTCACGCCAGCGATGGCGATCCGGATTTTCGAGGAACTCCAGGCGAAGGAACCGAAACGGCATTTCACGATCGGAATCCATGACGATGTTTCCAACCTGAGCCTGCCATGGGATCCTGAAATCACGATGGAAACCGGCGATGTGACGCGGGCCGTCTTTTACGGACTCGGCAGTGACGGCACGGTCGGCGCGAGTAAGAACTCAGTCAAAATCATCGGTGAGAACACGCCGATGTATGCCCAGGGGTATTTTGTCTACGATTCCAAAAAGGCCGGTTCCCTCACGATATCCCATGTCCGCTTCAGCCCGCGCCCGATCGATTCGACCTATCTGATCGAACGGGCCAATTTCGTGGCGTGCCACCAGTTCAATTTCATGGAGCGGGTCGACATCTTGAGGATCGCGGAGCCGGGCGCCACGTTCCTTCTGAATAGCCCTTATGGGCCCGATGAGGTCTGGGACCACCTGCCGCAAGAGGCGCAGCAGCAAATCATTGACAAGCAACTCAAATTTTACGTGGTCGATGCTTTCGATGTTGCCCAGCGGACGAAAATGGGAGTTCGGATCAATACCGTGATGCAGACCTGCTTCTTCGCGCTAGCAAAAATCTTGCCAAGGGAGAAGGCCATTGAAGAGATCAAGGATGCCATTCGCAAGACGTTTGGAAAGCGCGGAGATACCATCGTCCAGCGCAACTTCGACGCGGTGGATGCGGCTCTTGAAGGCTTGCGCGAAGTAACGGTACCAAAGACAGTAACAAGTACCTTCCACCGTATCCCGGCCATTGCCAGAAGCGACAATGCGTTCATCCGTGAAGTGACTGCCACGATGATCGAAGGCCAGGGAGATCTGCTTCCGGTCAGCGCCTTGCCCGTCGATGGGACGTTTCCGACTGGCACGACGAAGATAGAGAAGCGGAGCATCGCGCACGATATCCCGATCTGGGATCCCGAGGTATGCACGCAGTGCGGGCTCTGTTCCCTCGTCTGCCCCCATGCGGCCATTCGCTCGAAGGCCTTTCCTGAGAGTGCTTTGCAAGGGGCTCCGAAGGATTTTCGATCGATCGCTTTCAAAGGCAAAGACCTGCCGGAACACTATTTCACAATTCAGGTGGCACCCGACGATTGTACTTCCTGCGGTGTTTGCATCGACGTCTGCCCGGCCAAGAACAAGGAAATCGCCAAGCGCAAGGCGATTAACATGGAAGAGAAGCTTCCCATTCTCGATCGCGAGCGGGCGAACTTCGATTTCTTCCTTTCGATTCCTGAAATCGATCGGACGCAGGTGAAAATCAGCACCGTGAAGGGCTCGCAGCTCCTGCAGCCTCTCTTTGAATTCTCCGGTGCCTGTGCCGGATGTGGCGAAACGCCATACGTGAAGCTGCTGAGCCAGCTCTTCGGTGACCGGCTGCTGATTGCCAATGCGACCGGTTGTTCCTCGATCTATGGCGGTAATTTACCGACAACTCCTTACACGACGAACACCGACGGCCGCGGTCCGACCTGGTGCAACTCGCTTTTCGAGGACAACGCCGAGTTCGGGTTGGGATTCCGGCTGGCGATCGACGAAACGCGGATCTATGCCGAGCAGTTGCTGCAGGAGCTTGCTGGTTCGATAGGTGACAAGCTGGTCGGCGCCCTGATCCAGTCTCCGCAGACGACGGAGGCGGAGATCCATGCCCAGCGTGAGCGGGTCGTCCAACTCCGTCAAATTCTCGCGGGAATGAATGGCAAGGGGAATTCCAAGTCGGAAACGCTTGCAAACATGGCGGATGTGCTTGTCAAGAAAAGCGTCTGGGTCCTGGGTGGCGATGGGTGGGCCTTTGACATTGGTTTTGGCGGCTTGGACCACGTCCTGACGACTGGCCGGGATATCAACATCCTGGTCCTGGATACGGGTGTCTATTCGAATACGGGTGGCCAGGCATCCAAAGCAACGCCACGGGCCGCGGTGGCCAAATTTGCGGCTGGCGGGAAACCGTCTCGCAAAAAGGATCTTGGCATGATGGCCGCCTCGTATGGAAATGTCTACGTGGCCCAGATCGCCATCGGGGCGAATCCAAGCCAGGCCGTGCGGGCCTTCCTCGAAGCGGAATCGTACCCAGGTCCCTCCCTGATCCTTGCGTATTGCCAATGCATCGCGCAGGGCATCAATATGGAGATTGGTATGTCGCATCAGAAGGATGTCGTCCTGGCCGGCCTATGGCCTCTGTATCGCTTCGACCCGCGATTGGCCCACGCCGGCGGGAAACCATTGCTTCTGGATAGCCGGAAACCCAAGGTCCCCTTCGAGGAACTGGCCATGAAAGAGGCCCGGTATGCAATGCTGATGCGGTCGGATCCAGAACGTGCGAAGCAGCTCTTCGAATTGGCCCAAAAGGATATCGATGACCAGTGGAACTACTACGAACAGCTGGCCGGCATTGGGCGGAATATCGCCGACGAAGTCCATGAGACAGGAGAATGATTGCATGAGTGTTGATCTATCGACCCGCTACTTGGGCATCTCGCTTGCGAATCCGCTGGTTGCCTCCTCTGGCCCCAATACCAGTGAGGCAGATCGCCTGAAGCAACTTCAGGATGCCGGCGTTGCGGCTGCCGTATTGCCTTCCCTCTTCGAGGAGCAGATTGCCCATCAAGAGGAACAACTCGAAAGGCTCTATGGGAATCAGGCCGATTCCTTCGCCGAGTCCCTGACCTACTTTCCAGAAGTGGGGCCGTTCGGGACCGGCCCGGACGACTATTTGCGACTGGTCGAATCGGCCAAGAAAGCCGTGGCAATCCCCATCATCGGGAGCTTGAATGGTTCCTCGACGGGCGGCTGGACGAAGTATGCCAAGGCAATTCAAGATGCCGGCGCGGATGCCCTCGAATTGAACGCCTATCTCGTTGCCACCGATCCGGATCAATCGGCGTCGGATATCGAGAACCAATATATCGACCTGGTCAAGATTGTTCGTGAAACGGTGACGATCCCGTTGGCTGTCAAAATTGGAGCCCGGTTCAGTTCCATTCCCAACTTCGCCCGGAAACTCATTGCCGCCGGCGCGGATGGATTGGTCCTGTTCAACCGGTTTCGAGCTCCCGATATTGATCTGGACACTCTCCAAGTGCGGCCGGAAGTCGTGCTCAGCAGCCCGCATGAACTCCGGCTCCCCCTCCGGTGGATCGCCATCATCCGAGATCACCTCTCGGCCTCCCTGGCTGCATCGACGGGGATTCATACGGCCAGCGACGTGCTCAAAGGGCTCCTGGTCGGAGCCAATGTTGTCATGATGACGTCGGTCTTAATAAAACAAGGGAGCGGGTGTATCCAGGAAATTCTTCGAGAGATGACCGAGTGGATGGAACAGAACGAGTACCGTTCCGTGGAGCAGCTTCGAGGCAGTCTGAGCTTGGGCAATTGCCCCGATCCAAGTGCATTCGAACGAGCGAATTATATGAAGGCACTTGTCGAATACGCGATGAAACATTGAACCACAGCATGCTTTCTAGGCATGCCTTGAACGCAATTCACCGATGTTCGATGCACGAATTCTCGTTAGTCCAATCCTTGTTAGACCAAGTTGAGTCGATTCGGCTCGCGGAGCGGGCGGAACGGGTATTATCCATTCGAGTCAATGTCGGGGAATTTTCTGGCGTTGAGCCGGATCTAGTCCGCGATGCATTTGATATGCTGGTCGAGGCCACTCCGACCCAAGGGGCGGAACTCGATATAATAACCACACCACTGAAGGCCCGATGCCGAGACTGTGGTGGCGAATTTTACGTCGAGCATTTTTTTTTCGAATGCCCAACGTGTTACAGCCGGGATATCATGGTGATCCAAGGAGAAGGTGTCATTCTGGAAACCGTCGAATTGGAATTGGATTCCTAGTGCTCCGTCAAAGATTGATTTTGGGATTCATGGATATCGTGCATGCCGATGAGAAAGTCGTTGTTCGCTCCGCGAACAGGACGTTTTGGAAACCGTTCACGGGGACTGTCCCAATTTTCGCATCGCGAAAATGGGACTGTCCCCTTCAGCCCATGCGCGTGCGATCATGGGACTGTCCCCTTGACCGTAAGGGGACAGGCACATTTTTCGGCCTTCACGGACGAACTGGCGGAAAGGCCAAAATGGGCCGAAAAATGAGCCAGTCCCCGGCGGCTTGTCGATAGACTTTTCGTTTGGAGCCCTACTGGCCAACCCATAGATGCAGGTGGAATGATGAGCAATTGCAAAGCGTTTGTGAAAAAGGCTTGTCGCGATGTGGGGAACGATCCAGCGCGTCTAATCGACCTGTTGCACGCGGTCCAAAACGCGTTCCGCTGCGTTAACGAGGA
>JAFGFZ010000446.1 GCA_016930815.1 Pirellulales bacterium
AATGCCGGAGAGAGGACTCGAACCTCCACGCCCTTAACGGGCACATGGACCTGAACCATGCGCGTCTGCCAATTCCGCCACTCCGGCGAGGCAATGGACGAAGTGCAGAACTAGCTTGCCAAAGCAACGCCAGTTGTGCAAGTCCTAATTCTTGCCAGTTGTCTATCCCGGCCTATCTCTCGAAGTTTTGCTTTTTTGAAGAATAGCAAACCAAGACGCAAGTGAGGGAATGGTTTCTATTAAAAAGAAAACCGCCTTGGAACCGTCAAGTTCCAAGGCGGTTGATTGCTTGATCGGGATCAGGAGACTGGGGAACCGAGTAGTCGAGAAGCCACTCGGAACTGTGTGACCTGATTCCTGTTTTGGAACATGGTATGCGACGAGCGATTAATTCCCCGTCTCATTCGGTTCTCCACCGGCCCGTGTGATCATGCGGAGGTAGGCATTCCGATCGATATCTTCGGAAACCTCCAGGACGTGACCATCACCATAGGCATGGATCACTAGACCTGGATGGGCGCTACTCGGACCCCACTTCATACCACGGGTACCGTGTGGGTATTGACCGCGTTCCATGTAGTGGACATCTGGAGCGATTTGCGAACCAGTATTCGAGTTATCGGATCCCTGGTTGAGACTGACTCGGTTCATCGGATCGTTCAATTCATTTTGATTCCAGCCGAAGAAACCATCCACCGCCCGACCAGGACCAGGTGACACCGTGCTTTGTGCTGGTGACTGCGGCCAGACACCAAGCCCGTAGACGAGCCCGCTCAGCCATGTGGTATAGCCGGTTTCACGGCTTTCGGCCACGACCAGGGTGTGGGAAGTCCCATCCCGAAATGCGGCGAATGGGAGTCCCTTGTTGGTAACCTTTGCGGTCGTTCCAGTCCCCGTGACTCTCGGGAAAACCAGGGCACCGTTTCCCGTATGCGAGCCTCGGTCATTCACGATGATCTTCGTGGAGAGATTCTCAAAGTGCGTACCGACAAGGGCAACGTAGTTACAGACGGCAGGTTTACTTCGACCCGTTCCGCCAAGATTGGCAACAACACCGAATTCGGCTCCACCAAAGTTCGCGCCGTCCGCTTGCTTGGCCACATCGTCGCCTGGAAAACTTGGGCATTGCAATTGCTCAATTTGCACTGAACACATATGGGTCGTGGCGTTGGTTCCGTCCCTTGTGTTAAACTGGTTCCAAGGACCACCTAAAAATTTCAGCGTGTTCTCGGACATCTGATCATAGATGGTAACGCCTTCCATCTCGGGCATGATCTGGACAATCCAGCTGAAGCCGTCTGCCTCTACAGTGGGCAATTGTGTCTGCATTTCTGTTGGAGATTTCCTTCCATCCGCGACAATACGGGCGGCTCTGCTGCTACCACGATAGGGATGGGTCGATGCCAAAGGCCATGCCTTCCGCCGGTCAGCATGGTTATGAATGGCTAGCACGAGCTGCTTCAGATTGTTGCGGCAGCTATTCCGCCGGGCTGCTTCACGAGCCGCTTGCACCGCCGGGAGGAGCAATGCGACCAAGATTCCAATGATGGCAATCACCACCAACAATTCCACCAGGGTAAACCCCTGCAGACGACGTCTGGCATCCATAGGACACCTCCTTCGAAAAAAAGAAATAAAGAAATAAAACAAGACAGCTTGAAGCAATCCCTAATAATTAAATAAACGGACGCTTGCTGCTGTCAGATCCTCTATCTCCGAACCACTCTTAGAAAAAAGCGAACACTGTAAACCTCGGCATCTGGCCGAAGCCATATTCAGAGGCTGAAGAAAGTTTACTCGATCGGATGGTATACTGTCAATTACTATGCTACTAAAATCTTAGGCTTTCATTGGATCCAGAATCACTCCGTGGATGGGAAAAACAGATTAAAACAATGCATCTTCTTCTATGTAAACAAGTTACAGCATGCTCTAAATGAGACACTGTCTCAGTTGCATCTTTGCTCTTGTCTGCTTTACATGCAGGAATGCGGGTGAGGCACTTCGCCGGGTGGACGGCCTTTCGCATCCAGTCTCCAGGCTTTGATGGAATCAGCTGGCATCTTGTTCCAGCAGCTTGTCATCGTAGGTCTGTTCCAACTTCCGAATTTGTGCGGCGAGGCCAGGATCCTTTTCAATCTGGTTGGATATTTCCAATTCCCAGCGAGTGCTAGCCGCACGGAGCGTTGCGAGTTCCAGCGGTAGCTTCAGAATTTTGGCCAATCGCCTCGTGACCGCTTCGATACTCGAAAGATTGGTCCCCTGCAGATAACTGGGAATCTCGGCGACGAGGGAGATCATTTCCAGATTGGCGGATGGGGTTTGGGTCATGAGGTAGTTGGTAAACGACCCGGGTCCCCGATACTCACTCCGTCCCACGCCATATTGTTCCATCCCCTGGAGCAATCGTTCCTCGGAGCATGTGATATACAATCGAGGCTCGCGCGTATGTGGCACGGTCCCTCCGTAGGAACCGACAAAAATCATACGGCGAATCCCCGTTTCGTGAGCCAATTGGAGGATACATTCACCGAACGCCCGCCAGCGCATATTCGGTTCTTTACCGACGAATAGCAGGAGATTCGCCGCTTCGTGGCAGTAAAAGATATTGGTTGGCAGCGTGAGTTTTTTAACCAGCCCGTTCCGAATCTCAATACTGGGACGAAAGAGGGCCGCCAGCTCCATGGTGCCCGGAAAATTGTAGATATAGAACGGTTCGGGATCGATTTCCGCGATCGGCCGGGCTCGCGTCAATTCCACTAACCGATTGACCGTGCCCGTGGAAACATCCCCCCCATCCATCCAGCCACTGAACGCCAGCACGAGTGTTCCCTCATGCAGCGATGGCCGATGGGATAGCTGCAGAATGTCATCCTGGCGATTGGTCATGCCATCATCGTACCAGAATCCGGTATCGACGCGAAGTACGGTCGGTTTTAGCGTCCGGATGGATGCCTGTTCTCCTTGAATTCGTCAGAAGCTGGGCTTTTGAAAAAAACCCGGCTTCCGAATTCCAACGGCTTGCAGATCACGTGGCACACGCCCATGATAGGCAGTGGCACCAGGCGATTCTGGAGCATCTCTTACCACCGGGAGTACTCGAATCATGGTGATTCAGAAGAAACTTCGGCGCCGGTCCTTTCTGAAAGGAATTGCTGCCGCATCGGTTGCACCGGTTTTCGTCCGATCATCGGCCCTCGGATTAGCTGGCACGGTTCCGCCAAGTGAACGCATCACGATGGGATTGATCGGATGTGGAATTCATGGGACGGGGTGGAACCTGGACCGGATGTTTGAAAATCCGGAACAGCAGGTCCTTGCCGTCTGCGATGTCGATCAGGCGCGTGCGGCCCAAGCGGAACAGCGGGTGAATGATTTCTATTCACACACGCTGGGAAAAAACTATCGTGCGTGCGATGTCCATTACGACTTTCGTGAACTGGTGAATCGGCGGGATATCGATGCCGTCGATATCGCCACGCCGGATCACTGGCATGTGATGATTGCCCTGATGGCAATCCAAGCGGGCAAGGATGTGATATGTGAAAAGCCCCTTTCCCTCACCCTATCGGAAGGCCGCATTCTGGCCGACGCGGCAAAACAATCCAAGCAGGTATTTCAGACCGCCAGCGAAAATCGTTCGATTGATTCCTATATCCGGATTTGCGAACTGGTACGGAACCAGCGGATCGGCAGGCTGCAGCATATTAAAGTCCTCTTACCGGGTGAAAACAGCGGGCGCGGCAACGATGATTTCAAGATCCAAGATCCGCCAGCGACGTTCAATTATGAAATGTGGCAAGGGCAGGCGCCGGCAGCTCCCTACTGCCCAGCCCGCTGCCACGATACGTTCCGTTGGAACCTGGCCTATTCCGGCGGGCGGTTGACCGATTGGGGAGCCCATCTGATCGACCTGGCGCAATGGGCCAACGGCTCGCAGGAAACCGGCCCGGTCGAAGTCGAAGGGACCGGGACCTTTCCATCTCGGGATGCCGTCTGGAATACGGCCAGCGCGTTTGATCTGCACTACAAGTATGCCAACGGTGTCACCATGCATATCTGGAACGAAGTTCCCGCCATCAAATTCGAGGGGACGGATGGTTGGATCATGTTCCGGGGCTGGCGCGGTCCTCTGCAAGCGAGTGACCCGGCGATCCTCGAATCCGTGATTCGAGAAGACGAAATCCATCTCCATCGCCCGCGTGTCTTGGTGGGCCGCGAAGATCCCGGAGGCGGTGAACATCGCGATTTCATCGATTGTGTCAAATCCCGCAAGCCGTGTTACGCCCCCGCCGAAATCGGGCATCGGACGGTCTCCATCGCCCATCTCGGGAACATCGCAATGCTCCTGGGCCGCAAGCTGCGGTGGGATCCCGACATAGAACAATTCAGCGGCGACGACCAGGCCAATGCCATGTTGCGACGGGAGCAGCGATCGCCATGGTCAATCGCGAATGTCGGTTCATGGATCAACGTGGGTTAGTTGTGACGAAAGACCAAATGCATAGGAGCGATTAACAAGATGAACGATTTAACACGACGACGATTTTTTGGGGCTGCGACCGTGGCGGGAGTGGTGGGGGCGGTATCTACCGGCACATCCGCGGAGTTGGCGGCACATCCTTCCAAGATCAAAATCCTAGGGATTGGCTGCAGCCCCCGACCCGAAAGCTCGACTGCCGCCGCCGTCCTATCCTGTCTGGAGGCGGCCCGTGCCGTGGATCCCAGCCGCATCGAGGTGGAGCTCATCCCGTTGGCCGGGAAGCAGATCAACGGTGCCCTGGCCGCGGATGTGCCACTCGGGCCGGATGAACGCGACGATTTTCCACAGCTCGTTCCGAAATTGACCGATCCGTCGGTCGCCGGAATGATCATTGGATCCCCTGTCTACTTCGGGAATATGTCGTCGCTCTGCAAGGCTTTTTTGGAACGCTTGATGGTCTTCCGAAAAGAGGGTTTCAAACTCAGTAACAAGGTTGCGGGTGTTTTGGCGGTGGGTGGAGCCCGGAACGGGGGCCAGGAGCTCACGATCCGGTCCATCCAAACGGCGCTCTTCTGCCAAGAGATGATTGTGGTTGGCGAAAGCCGTCCCACCGCCCATTTCGGGCCTGCTTTTTGGAACAGTAGCGAAATCGAAAAGATCACCGACGATCAGGCTGGCATGGCAGCCGCCGCGAACCTTGGCCGTCGCGTTGCCCAGGTTGCGCTTTTGATTGCATCGTCGGCGCACGAACTGCATTGATTGGCGTGGTCCAGATCCCGCGCG
>JAFGFZ010000447.1 GCA_016930815.1 Pirellulales bacterium
GGCATGGTTGTCGCCGATCCGACCGCGACACTGCTCACGGCCTGCGAAAATGGATTTGGCAAGCGCACTTATTTCGGCCCCAACGCCATCGATGAAACGGAATCGGGCGACGAGGATATCTCCTCGTCCACGCGATACCGATGCCAAAGACGGGGTGGAAAAGGAGTGCACGATATCAAAACGACCCGGCGGAACGGTCCCGTGATCGGGATCACGCGCGTCAATGATGAAGACGAATTGCTCATGATGACCGCCCGCGGCAAAATTCAACGGATCAAAGCGGCGGATGTCAGTGTCGTTGGCCGGAATACCATGGGTGTGCGGATCATGACATTGGATGAAGGTGATGCGTTGGTTGCCATTGTCTGCGTACCCATCGAAGAGAACAACGGCGAGGAATCTCTGCAAGCGGAGCAGTGACGCACTACCAGGCAATCGGCTGGTTCGGTCCCGTGAGCCATGTATCCACTTTCGTCGTCGAGTTGACGCCTCCCGGCCGCGGAGCGATCGCCGTCGTATGTGTTGCCGGGCCGGATGCCCTGGCGGCCGTGGATAGTGGATTTTTCGCAGTCAACCGAAAACCGCTCGCCCAACAGCCGATCGGGCGGATTGTCTTCGGCCGATGGAAAACGTCGGACCATCATCCTGGCGAGGAACTTGTGGTTTGCCGGTGCGGCGAAGATCGCGTGGAAGTCCATCCCCATGGCGGTATCGCGTCCGTGCAAGCTGTGGTCGATTGGCTCGTTCATTTTGGTTGCACCCGGCTCGATTGGAAAACCTGGCTTCCACGCGAGGAACCGGATCCAATCCGCGCCGCTGCCCGAACGGCTCTGGCATACGCGCCAACCCAGCGGACGGCCTTTATTTTGCTGGATCAATACCAGGGCGCTCTGCGCCGCGCCATGGATGCCTTGGAATCGACCCTCCAATCGGCCGGCCCGGCCGAGCCTTTCCGGTCCCAATGCGACGCACTCCTGGCCCGCGTGGAACTGGGGCGGCATTTGATTCGGCCCTGGCATGTGGTCCTGGCTGGAAAACCGAATGTAGGAAAAAGCTGCCTTGCCAATGCCATCCTCGGTTTCGAACGGGCACTCGTCGACACCGGACCGGGGACAACACGGGATGTCGTCACGGCAACCACGGCCATCGATGGTTGGCCAGTCGAACTTTCCGATACGGCGGGCCTGCGAGATAGTCCCGATGCCCTGGAACGTGCCGGGATCGCCCTGGCGGAACACCAGCTTCTAGCGGCGGACCTGATCGTCTGGATCGAAGATCCAACGATGTGCGAGTCGGGGCGGACTCCTGGGGACCTAAGGTCCGAGGCCCTTTCGGAAGGGGTTCCTGCTGGATCTTCCATGATCTTTGCTATTAATAAAATTGATCTATTGAATTCTCAACAACGGTCCGATCTCCGGCCGTTCCTCGATGATCGCGTGCTGGCGATCAGCGCGAAAACGGGAGAAGGCGTCGATTGCCTCCTGGATGCCATCAGTTCGCGACTTGTCCCCAATCCACCCCAGCCAGGAGCCGCCGTCCCGTTTACGGAAGAACAAGTGGAAAAATTGCAGGAGATGAAATGATTCCATTCGCTCTCCATACAGAGCGAATGAATCAACGCCCCGATTTGCAATTTATGGGAAGTACTTAACGGTGTTGCCCTGGATAGTCGTCGTTCGCTCCGCGAACGAAACGTCTGTCATCGTTCCTGGTTCTCTGTCAAGCGAAAAGAATGGGGTAACTCAAGTTGGCATAACATGAGCGCGTATCAGCGTTCATTAGCGGTTTACTTGAATCCGTGAATGGTTACGATTTGACAGAGTCATAGTGCGAATGATGACTCTTTTTTATTGCCTTTCGTTTCTTTCGCGGAGCGAACGACGACTTACAATACGCCGGCAAACTTTGCTTGGTGAAGCCTAGATGTTCAAGCCATCGTGCTCCACCGGATAGAGCCCCCAATTAATAGTTCCTTGATTCTCTCTGCAAATCTCCGCGTTCTTGGCAAATTCCGCGTTTACCAGGAAGGCTGCATTTCATGGACTCGGTGCGCGATGCAATCCTCACGATAATGGGGTGCAACACAGAACAGCTTCCAATAACACTCCAGAAATAAACCGGAAACAGGATCTGACCCCATCGGTTCCACTCGTTGCTCGAATTTCTTTTTCTCGCGCCAAGCCGCCAAGAATGCCGGGGAATGATTTCGATGACTCATAATGCATGCTCCTTTCTTGCCACTCTTGCCACTCTTTCGATCGTACCATGAACGCTGGAAGGCACTTTATTGATCCTTGCGCTGCCAATGAGCCCAGGGCGACCAACGGGAGCCCGGAACACTTAGCGAAAAATGTTGTTCGGCGGGATTATTCACTGCGCAACCATGAAAAGCATCTGGCGCACAAGGCCGGCCATTTCAGAAGGGCGGCATGCCCACAAGAACGCGCTTCCCCTTGAGAAATGGCATGCAAGATCCATAACCGTGTGTTACCGCCATTGTACCAGATGCCCCCCCCAACCCATGCAAGACGTTTGTGGGAAAAAATCGGATTCCCATCCCATTCTACATACAAACCTCATTTTTTGCTCGAAATACGACGATTTCTCCACCACGGGATGATTAAAAGTACAGCC
>JAFGFZ010000448.1 GCA_016930815.1 Pirellulales bacterium
AATCCCCCTGTGATCGCCCCGAGCGGTCCCGCCAAGTCGAAAATGGCACTGATGGTTCCCGATTCATATGCCGAGGTGTTGAGGCGTTCATGGATATAGACTGGCGACCAGAAGAGAACGAGATATCGAGTCGGTTTCAGCAAAAAGTAGACCGCTCCAAGGAGCCAGACGATGCGGTTTGTGAATACGTCTTGAATGATTTTCCAAGTTCCCGCCACGCCGTCATGTGCCTCCTTGGTTGTTGCTTCCCGTTCCGCCGGAATTGCATCGTCGCCATGGTAGAACTCAATCGAGGGCAATCCGATATCTTCCGGACGATTGCGCTGCAATAAAAGAAACAGGATCCAAACCATGAAAAGGATACTTGCAGGGACCCAAAAGGCGTACGGCCAGCTTCCATAATAAGAGATGGACCAACCAGCCAGGACGGATGCGAGAAATCCGAACAATGGGTAGTTGGTGCACCAAAAGCCCATCACCCGCCCGCGTTCACGGCGTGAAAAGAATTCACCCATGTTCTTGTTCAGCGGCGCCCAGCCACTCGACTGGCAGATACCTTGAATGCAGAAGAGCGTGCCAAACATCCATGTCGTGGATGAAGCTCCCATCGCCATCGCGACTAGAATCGATGCCATCATTCCGGCCTGGATGACTCGGCGGGTTCCAAACCGATCACCACACATGCCCCACACAAACTGCCCGATTGCATAGGAAACGAGATAGGCGCCATCGATCCAGGATAGTTCTATCTTGGACATCCCCATGACTTCGGGCTTTAACAATTCCACCTTGGCGACGCTAAAGCCCTTGCGCGTGAAGTAAAAGCTTCCGTAGCTCAGCCACGTAATGAAAAAAATTCGGCAGCGCCAGCGTTCGTACCGGGAATTTCGCTGAAACGTGCGTAATTGAGAAAACATGAAGAGGATCCTTGTCTCTGGTTATAAACATTCATTCATTGCAATATTTTCTCGGCAAGCAATTCGGCGATATCTCGGACTTGAATGGAACTTCCGCGATCGCTGGCAGCATCGTGGAACATAATCTTGCAGAACGGGCAGCCGACCGCCACGGTGTCAGCGCCGGTAGCAACCACCTCATCGAACCGATCGATGCCAATCCGATCGCTTGGGGTATCATCGAACCACATGCGGCCACCGCCACCACCACAGCATGCAGTCTCTCGACCATGACGAGCCATTTCGATCCGTTCGCTGAGGTGGCCATGGGTCAGGAGATGGTCCAGAACCTGGCGGGGTGGTTGGCTGATCCTTTGGATCCGGGCTAAGTAGCATGGATCGTGATACGTGGCACGAATTGCAGCCGAATGATTGAACAAGTCCGATCCATCGATTGGCAACCGGCCTGTTTCAATAAGGTCCAGTAAAAGTTCTGAATGGTGGACAACATCGAACAAGCCGCCAAATTGCGGGTAATCGTTTCGTAAACTGTTCAGGCAATGCGGGCAGTGGGTGACAATTTTTTTAATCCCGTACCGGTGAAGCGTTTCAATATTTCTGGTCGCTAGTTCCTGGAATACAAATTCGTCGCCCATCCGCCGGGCCGAATCGCCGGTGCAGCGTTCTTCGTTCCCGAGAACTGTAAACGGAACGTTGGCTCGTTGGAGGAGCCGGACCATCGACCGGGCAATCCGTTGGCAATTCGGATCGTATGCGGCGGCACAACCAACCCAATAGAGCAGATCGGAATCGCCGCCATCGGCGGCCGTCCTGATATCGAGATCCTGGGCCCAATTCAACCGGTCCTCGGCAGGCAGGCCCCAAGGATTTCCCGACCGTTGCATCCTGGCCAGCGCCGCTGCCGGCGCGCCACGGAATCGACCATCACCAACGAAAAACCGCCGCATGTCCGTGATGAATGTCAGCGGACCGACATCGAGTGGGCAGATATCTTCGCAGGCACCACAGGTGGTACACGCCCAGAGAGTTTCATCGGCAATCACGGCTCCACAGAGTGACTGCTGCGATACCGCGCCTGGATCGGTATTCGTGTCCGCGGATCGAGTCCATTGGTCGAGTTGAAATCGCAGGTCCTGAACAACATCGCGAGGAGAAAGTGGTTTCTTGGCGATGTGGGCGGGACAGACATCTTGGCAGCGGCCACAAGCAACGCAGGCGTGCAATTCGATCCGCTGAAGACACGTCAAATGTTCAAGACGATCGACTCCGATGAAACCGGCTAATTCGACCTGTTCGATCGAAATGGGTTCCATCGAGCCTAATGCCCGTGGTGTTGCCATGAGTCGAACGGTTCCCGCCAGTGCGTGGAGCAACCGGGAATAGGGAAAAATGGCTACCAAACCCAGGGCGAGGAGCGCGTGAATCCACCAGAATGTTCGATGCATCCTTCCCACCACGGCTGGCCCTGGATCCGCGGCTGCGATTGGAAGCGAGCATACATACCCGACCGGTGAAAGAGCTGGCGCCGGAGTCTGTTCCAAGACGATCCGCCCCCCCTCGAGGCAATAGCCGGTAATTCCCAAGCTGATTAGCAAGCCAATCACAAGCCAATCGCTGCCTTGATGGGCCATGCTCGACGTGCCCCGCGCGCGGCGGATGGCAAACCAGACGATCCCGGCAATCAGAGCCAGGCCGGCCAGATCAAGGACGCATTCGAAGATTGCGAAATAAAGCCCCTTGTGGAAGAGTGGATCGCCAGCAGTTCGGCCGAGCAGCGTGGCCGCATAATACTCAGTTGAAACCAGGACGGTGCCTAGAAACAGAACAGCAAATCCCCAAAACAAGAGGCTGTGCATCCAGCCAGCTCCAACGCGGCCGCGCCGAAGTGCCGTCTGGCTAAGAACGCGAGTCCAGAAACGGCTAAAGATCCCTTTCCAGTCGAATGCCGGAGAACTCGGAGAACCGAATGGCCGACCCTCTCTCCGCCAGCGGCGGACATGATGCCAGATACCGGCAGCACAACATGCCAGAGCTGCCGCCGAAAGGATATAGAAAATAACCTTTGATACGGAATCGATATTGCCATAAATGTCGCGCGTCAGCATTTCACGGTTCATGCAGCTTCCCGATCAGTTCCGGAACCACATCGTAAACATCGCCGACGAGTCCGTAATCGGCGAAATCGAAGATGGGGGCATTGGGATCCTTGTTGATCGCCAGGACTTTTTTTGAATTCTTCATGCCCGCCAGATGCTGGACCGCGCCACTGATTCCGAGTGCGATATACAATTCAGGGGCGATGATTTTCCCAGTTTGGCCGACTTGCAGGGAGTTCGGGGCGATACCGGCATCCACCAGCGCCCGGGTACTGGCAATGGCCCCATCAAGGCAATCGGCCAGACCGCCAACCAACCGCTCGAAATCATGGCGATCCGCGATTGCCCGGCCACCCGCAACAACAATGCGGGCATCCGTCACGTCGGGACGCGTGCCCAATTTCGATTCGAGGTGTTCCCACATCATGCCAACGGGGAGAGGATCCTGGACCGCGATCGGAAACAGTTCACCCTGAGTTTCCATCGCGATCGGTTGCGGATAGGCGGTCGGCCGGATGGTGACTATTTTCGGATCACCATGAAGGATGACAGTCTCTGTAACCATTCCGGCATGCATCGGCCGTACGAAGAGGAGTTGCCCATCACGCCAATCGTGGGCCACGACATCGCTGACCATCGCACCTCCCAAAAGACCCGCCGCACGGCCGACGATATCCTTCGCATACGTGGACGATGCGGCTACGAGCATGTCAGCGTGATATCGGCTCACAGCGTCCACGATCACCTGAGCGTACCGATCGGCAAGCGGATTGGCCAAGGCTGGGCTATCCGCAAAATAAACGATTCCGAACGATGTGAGTATTTCCGCAATCCCAGCCACGGTGTGGCCAATCACCAAAGATGCCACATGACCGCCATTCCTTTCGGCAACCGCCTGAGCGAATCCAACCGCAGCCAGACTCCCCGGTTTCGGGGATGATCCATCGTGTTCGATGACGGCTAGAATTCTCATTCTTCATGTCCTTCGTGATCGAGGTGGTATCCACTCACATGGCCTACCCACTGATATGGCCGGTCGCCACACTGATGTGGCCGGTCTCCTGACCGAGCCACGGGTACCTATCCAAGATCTTCCCAGCGATTCGTTCATGCGTCTTGATAGGACCAAGCCATTTTCCAGTAGGATGCACAAGTCACAGGCATCTATTCAAGAATAGTTGATCGAGGAGTTCGTCAACCGATTGGACGTATTGGCACTTTCTTGAGGACGATACCTCCTGGAGTGCAATTCGTTCAACTCTTGGGGATAATTCAATGTTCAATTCAGTCAGTGGAATCGTTTCGATTGGTTTCCGTTTCGCTTTAAGGATCGCTGGTAGTGCGGCATAGCGCGGTTCGTTGAGTCGCAGGTCGGCCGTGATAACTGCCGGGAGTCGTAGTCGAATGGTTTCGATTCCAGTGTCTGTTTCACGAGCCACTCGGAGCTGGTGTCCTGCGATGGACGGCTCCGGATCCAATGGGATGAATTCAATTTGGGAAACGAATGTTGCCTGGGGCCATCCGAGCAATCCGGCTACAAACTGTCCGGCTTGGTTGGAATCGTCGTCAACCGCTTGTTTCCCCATCAGCACCAGATCGGGTGATTCCCGCTCAGTGATCGCGCGGAGAATCCGAGCGACATTCCACGGATCGGGCGGACCCGACACACCAACATGGATCGCCCGGTCGGCTCCCATCGCAAGAGAGGTCCGCAATTCTTGCTGCCAGGCGGGATCGCCAATGCCAATGGCAATAATTTCAGCATCAGGCACTGGACCCTCGCGTATTCGCACCGCCTCTTCCAGGGCATTTGCATCGAAGGGATTGATGATGTGCGGGACATCCGAAAGCTCCAGTGCAATCCGCTGAAGATCCACTCGAATTCGGTGGTCCGGATCGGGGACGCGCTTGATCGGAACGAGAATTTTCATGGGGTAAGAGGCTGGTTACGTGTAATGGTCACCAAACTGGTCTTGGACCTGTCCATGCAACGTTTTGATCTGCTCGGCCAGTTCGGTTCGGCAAACGAGTGTGGTTTGTTCCGTATGGATGATGATCAAATCATGGCAACCGATTGTCGCGATGAGATGATCGGGATCGTTGGATGCCACCAGGCACCTGGATGTATCCATCAGAAGATGTTTGGTGGCCGCCAAGGCATTCCCATGACGGTCGTGGGAACACCTTTGGGCATAGGCGGGCCAAGATCCGATGTCCAACCATTGGAGTGGCATCGGAATCGCCGCGACTTGGACCGAATCATCATGCGATGCCGGTTCCATGACCGCGAAATCCACGCTGGTTTTTTTTAGTGTTGGAAAGACTCGGGATAACACGGCGCTCTGGTCCGATGTCCCCCAAGCATCTGCGATTTCCATGAGCCCTTCCCAGACTGAGGGTTCGTGCTGGCGAATGCAGTTGAGGAATGTCTCTGCGCGCCACACGAACATGCCACTATTCCAGAGATAATGCTCTGGGCCTGCCTGGACGTACTCCTGTGCCAGTTTCAGGGGCGGTTTCTCTCGGAATTCCCGTACCACCCGGGCGCTGGAATCCATCGTCGCATCCAATTCCAAGTATCCGAAGCCGGTTGCCGCTTCGGTCGGTTCAATTCCAAATGTGACGAGCGTTCCCGGTGCGTGGTCCACCAAATCGAATCCTTTTTCAATGATCTGCCGAAATGCATCCTGCGGTTCGATCAAATGATCGGCCGTGAAGGTACCCACGACGGCATCCGGATCCCACTTCGTCAGTACTGCCGCTGTGAGGCCGACTGTGTTGAGCGTGTCGCGACCGACCGGCTCGCCCAGAAAATGGGATGGGTCCAAGCCCGGTAACGTGCGGAGGATCATGTCCCGGTGTTGCAACAGAGCGCATACGTATCGATGCGTCGCTGGAATCAAGCCCTCGAACCGATCGAATGCAATCTCGAGCAAACTCTTACCGCCGATAAATGGAATGAGTTGCTTCGGTAATTCGGACCGGCTCATGGGCCAGAGACGCGTTCCTGAACCACCTGCCATGATGAGTGCGTAGCGCATGGTCGTACGGAATGAAATAAGGTTATAGCAGAAAACGGCAAATCAACATGGATCAAAACTAATATTTTTTCCGTGACTTGGAAAGGACGCATTGTTCCATTCCTAATTTCGCACTAAAAACCTCGTAGGTCGGTGCTTTGTCTAGCGGGGAGTCCTTCTTTCGGAATCCGTTTTAAAACCAGGTATTCGATTCCATGCGCTCGGCAGTACGATCGTTTTTCCAGTTGGTCGCCATCTTCATTGACGGCATAAAAATCGGGCTGAATCCGTTCGATCTCCGGTTCCGCATCGAGCCAGCCATTCCCGCTGGATATGAGGGCCTCGGTGACATAGCGAATGGATCCGACCATATAACGGCGTTCATTAGCCGAAAAGAGCGGGTGGCCTTGGCCTTTCAGGAGCCGGATATTGGCATCATGACCAACCACAACAAAGAGGTCTCCCCATGTGGAGATCTCTTCAAAAAAGCGGATATGTCCCGAATGGAGCCAGTCGTAACAACCGGTCACGATCACTTTCTTGTTCGCGGGAAGTTCTGTTTTTTCCTTTCGGGGGATGGTTGGAAAGCCGGATAGGGCAGCTTCTTGGAGCACCCGGTATGCGATCCCGTGATTGCGGCACCAGGTCCGTTTTGCCCGATTATCCGACGCCGGATCGACGATCCACATCGCGGGGAATTTCACGCGTGCCAGGGGAAGAGTATCCTGCTCAATGGGCGGCTCGACCAACGTCACGCGATCGACAAACCGAATCGCGTTGAGAAAATAGAAGCGTTCCTCCACTGGGAATCGAGGCGCCCGGCCTTCGAGTTGCTCAGTCGCGTGATCGGGCCACAAGAACACCTCGACGCGCCCGCAGCGAGCCGCTTCCTGTAAGAATCGAACATGGCGGGATTGCAGATTGTCGAAGCTTCCTGTCACGACGATCGTATTCACGGGAATTACCTCGTTCGATCAATCATTCGACGGTTCGTAATCCAGCTTTACGTTGTTCGTATTGCTGTTGAATCCATGCGTAGGTTTTCGCAAGTCCCGCGCTAAATGGAGTGTCCGGTTCCCAGCCGAGGATTTTCTTGATCATGGTATTGTCGCTGTTGCGGCCTGCGACTCCCTGGGGGGCATTCAGGTTGTAGGTGTGTTCGAGTCGGACACCAGCTATTTTTTCCGCGAAGGCAACGAGTTCATTGACCGAGATCAATTCGCTGGAACCGAGGTTGATCGGTGTGGCAACCAGATCATCGCAGTGCATAATTCTATCGATGCCCTTCGTGCAATCATCAATGTACATGAAACTCCGAGTCTGTGTGCCATCACCCCATATCTCGATCTGGCCAATGCCTTCATCCTTGGCCTGGATGACTTTCCTGCAAATTGCCGCTGGAGCCTTCTCACGCCCTCCGTCCCAAGTGCCATTGGGACCATAGACGTTATGGAACCGCGCGATCCATGTCTTAAATCCCCGTTCGGCCCAATATTCCTGGCAGAACATTTCAGACATGAGTTTCTCCCAACCGTAGCCCCGTTCGGCCATGGCCGGATAGGCATCGGATTCCTTCAATGCCCGGACTTCGGTTACCTTTTGGAGTTCAGTATTGTAGGCGCAGGCCGAGGATGCGTAGAAATAGCGCTTGGCACCAGCTTGATACGCGGATTCGATCAGGTGCGTATTGATCAGAATACTGCGAAGGCATTCGATCCGGAATCGTTCAATGAATCCCATCCCACCCATATTCGCAGCGAGATTGTAAACTTCAACGGCGCCTTCACAGGCTCGCCTGCAATTCCCTTCATCGCTCAAATTCAGGCATAGGCATTCAACACCGGGAACGCGTTGGTACCATTCGGGGATCGGTTTCTTGTCGATGGCGCGGATCCTGGTAAAACCGCGATCGTGAAAATATCTTGCCAAGGATCCGCCGATGAATCCGCCAGCACCGCAGATCACAATGCGTGCATCGCGGTCGATTTCGTCTGTCATCTTGTTTTGCATGGCTAGCCTTTCCTGTCGCTTAATAAAAAGTTCAGAGAATAACCGGGGGTTTTAGTTGTCAGAATTATTTCTATATAGAAAACGGCCGTATGAGAGACTCTAGAAAACAAACCATCGACCGCTACCATGCCCTTCGCGAATGACCGGTCTTTGAACCGAGCCACGGTCGTGCGAAGGCCGGCCCGGTAGCCATGCCACTTGACTGATATTACGCTGGATTCAGATTGTTCGCTAGCCGGTTATTCACAAGATGGTTTTGACAGGGAGTGATGGATGCGAGCCTCTTCCATTGATGCGCAACCAGTTGTAAAATGCCCGGTTGAAGCATGCATTGCCCCGCAGATGGGCTCGAGTGCCATGTACCAAACCGCGCTTTTCCAGTGGTTGATGATGGCGCGATTGATGCGTCCGAGGCTCGCATGCATGGCGCCTTGGTTTTCATCCACATCATGGCTCGGATAATCCACAAGAAGGAAAACATTATGAATGAAGCTACGCTCAATACACTTAAAGCAGATCTTTCGGGCCAGGTAGCGATTGTCACTGGCGCTGCCCAAGGGCTCGGGCAACGCATCGCAATCACCTTGGCGGCCAACGGCGCGAAAGTGGCTTGTTTGGACATGAAAAAAGAAGGGCTCGAAGAGACAATCCAGGCCATTACGGATGCCGGCGGGATCGCCAAGGCTCATGAATGCAATGTCACGGATCGTGAGCGCGTGGATCAGGTGGTCGATCATGTTGTCGAGGATTGGGAGAAGATAGATATCCTCGTCAATAACGCCGGAATTACCCGTGATACACTCCTGCCCCGGATGACCGATGACGAGTTCGAGAGCGTTATCAATGTCAATCTACGCGGTTCTTTCTTATTCATGCGTGCTGTATCGCGATACATGATGCGGGCTCGATATGGGCGCATCATCAATATGGCAAGTATCTCAGGCGCGCGGATGGGTAATCCTGGCCAGACGAATTATTCGGCATCGAAGGCTGCTTTGGTCGGGATGACTCGGAGCTTGAGTAAGGAAATCGCTGGTCGCGGTGTGACAGTCAATGCCGTCGCGCCTGGTTTTATCCAGAGCGCGATGACCGATGCGCTCGGCGATGTCGCCAAGGAAGAGGCAAAAAAACGAATCCCCGCGAAACGATTGGGAACGGCTTATGAAGTGGCGGCGGCGGTCCTGTTCCTCGCAAGCCCGGCGGCCGGTTATATCACGGGGCATACCCTCGTTGTCGACGGGGGAATCACCGGATGAATGCCATGACACACTCCATGCGTTTTGCGATCTGCAATGAAATGTTCGTTGGCTGGTCCTTCGAACGGACTTTTGCCGCGATTCGCGCTCTCGGATACGACGGCGTAGAAATGGCTCCATTCACATTCCGTGAAGATGCCGAACCGTTTCGGCTCGATGAGGTTTCGGAATCCGAGTGGGGGGCCGTTCGAGATTTGGCCGAGGCGGCAGGGATCCAGATCGTGGGACTGCATTGGCTCTTCGCCAGGACGGAGGGCCTTTATTTGACGAGCCCGGAGGCGGCCATTCGCCAGAGAACGGCCGATTACCTGATCAAGCTGGCCCAGTTATGCCAAGCCTTGGGCGGGCAGATCATGGTGCTCGGATCCCCGCAACAACGGAATCTGTTGCCCGGCGTCTCCCACGAGGCCGCTGTGGGCTATGCCACGGATGTGATTCGCCGCGCAATGCCCGTCTTGACGGATTGCGGAGTGACTCTCGCAGTCGAACCACTCAGTCCCGCCGAAGGAAATTTCCTCACCACCGCCGAAGCCGGGCGTGGACTCGTGGCCTCCGTTCGTTCCCCCAACTGTCGCTTGCACCTGGATGTGAAGGCCATGTCGAGCGAGTCGACTCCCATCCCAGAAATTATCCGGGCCAGCCGGAACGATCTCGCACATTTCCATGCCAATGATCCGAACCTGCTCGGTCCCGGCATGGGCGATGTCGATTTTGGACCGATCTTCGATGCCCTGCGGGAAATTGACTATCAAGGATGGATCTCGGTGGAACCATTCGATCGGTCCATCGATCCTGTGAGAATCGCCGAAAAGAGCATGCATTACATGCGGTCATTTACCGGTTGAATCAAAAGAGAGCGCTATTTCTGAAAGGGGGGTGGC